>NZ_JAHLRI010000032.1:0-25254 GCF_018919685.1 Enterococcus sp. S183_ASV_20 | reverse complement strand
TTTACACTAAATCATGTAAACTATCAACAAATCATCAAAGAGTTTCCTAACTCTTTATGGATTGCTGCGTATCCTATTGATGGTGTGTCACCAAATCCATTGTATGCTTATTTCCCAAGCATGGATGGTATTGGCATTTGGCAATTCACATCCGCTTATATTACTGGTGGGTTAGATGGTAACGTAGACTTAACAGGTATTACTGATAATGGCTACACAGATACCAATAAGCCAGAAACGGACACGCCAGCAACAGATGCAGGTGAAGAAATCGAAAAAACACCGAATTCTGATGTTAAAGTTGGCGATACGGTCAAAGTGAAATTTAACGTAGATGCTTGGGCAACAGGCGAAGCTATTCCAGATTGGGTAAAAGGAAACAGCTATAAAGTACAAGAAGTAACTGGAAGCAGAGTATTGTTAGAAGGTATCCTGTCATGGATTAGCAAAGGCGATATTGAATTATTGCCAGATGCAACAGCTGTTCCTGATAAACAACCAGAATCTACTCACGTAGTTCAATATGGTGAAACATTATCCAGCATTGCGTATCAATATGGAACAGACTATCAAATCTTAGCTTCGCTAAATGGATTGTCTAATCCTAATTTGATTTACCCTGGCCAAGTTTTAAAAGTCAATGGATCAGCAGTAAGCAACGCTTATACAGTCCAATATGGTGATAATTTATCAAGTATTGCGGCTAAACTTGGCACGACTTATCAAGCTTTAGCACAACGGAACGGATTAGCTAATCCTAACTTAATTTATCCTGGTCAAACATTGAACTATTGATAGTTCTAATGTTAAAATAAGAATACACTTATTAAGTTTCTCTTAAGCCACCTCCCCCAAGGTGGCTCTTTTTTGTTATTTAATTAAAATTAACAAATATGATAACCAGCTTATGATTAGGCATATTTACGTGTTTGTAAGTGAAAAAAACTTCTTAAACTTGTTTTAATGCCGTTTTCCAAAGGGGTGTATGCTATATTTTTATTGCATATAATGTAGCTAAATGTTATATTATAAGTGTTAAGGAGGGGCTAGTATGAATAAAAAATATAGTATTTTTGAAATAGCTGATTGGTTTTTGAATAAAGAGTCAATGACTCCTAAAAAGTTACAAAAACTTTGTTACTATGCACAAGCGTGGAACAATGCACTTTTAGATGACAGCATAATAGATGATTCTGAATTTCAGGCTTGGGCGCATGGACCTGTTTCTCCAGAATTGTATAATAAATATAGAGAATATAGATGGAATTCTATTCCTAAATGTACTTCACCTGCTGCAATAGATAATCAAACTGTGGATGTTCTAGAATCAGTTTGGATTACTTATGGTGATAAGTCAGCAAATGAGCTTGAAGCATTGACTCATACAGAATTACCTTGGAAACAAGCAAGATTAAGAGCTGGGGTTTCAGAAGGAGATAGTTGTAGGGAAAAAATATCTACAGAAGACATGGCTAATTATTATAAAAGTGTATATGTAGGTGACTAATAGTTGGCGAAGAAATTAACAAGAGATGTAGTTGTAGAAAATGGCTCTTTTTTAGATAGAAAATCAATGAAATTTCGATTTTGTATTCAAGAGTGTTTGGACAATAAATACTGCTTCAAAAAAATGGATAAAGGTTCTTTGAAAGAATTAGATAAATTTATAGCTGAAACAGCAGGAAAAAATTTATCAATTACAGAGGTCGATAAATTATTTTTGCGGACCAAAGGCCGAGGAAGTAATTACGAAGAAGTTGAAATTAATGGGATCAAAAGAGAAGTTTATCATTATGGCAAAGACCAAAATCCATTTAGGGTATTTGGTTATTATAATGAAGACGGGTATTTAGTGATATACAGGATTGATCCAAAACATAAGTCTCATAAATGCAAATAGTAATTTATTAATACCTCTTATTATTTAAGAGGTATTTTTTCAGGACCATTAGCTCAGTTGGTTAGAGCAAACGGCTCATAACCGTTCGGTCACAGGTTCGAGTCCTGTATGGTCCATAAAAAAACCTCGCTCTCTTCTAGGGAACGAGGTTTTTTGTTTGCGTTAAATGGAATTATCCAGTACGGCATATGCAGTAGAAACAACGAGTCAACAAAGTTCAGAAGCAGTAACAAGTACCACCGATTCAAGTAGAAAACAAGAACCAGTCATCACACAGGAAACAACAGACATCAAACAAGAAGCACCAAATCAGGCTACGAGTGACAGTGTCAAGCAGTCACAAAAAACCACGGCACCAACAGAGACGACGAATTTAGAAACGTCAACCGCTGAAAAAGAAGAAACGAGCACGCCGCAAAAAATAACAATTTTAGGTACGTCAGATGTTCATGGTCAATTATGGAATTGGTCTTATGAAGATGATAAAGAATTACCAGTTGGTTTGTCCCAAGTAAGTACAGTCGTCAACCAAGTCCGGGCGCAAAACCCAGCAGGCACCGTTTTAATTGATAATGGCGACAATATTCAAGGCACTATTTTAACAGATGACTTGTATAATAAAGCGCCTTTAGTGAATGAAAAGACCCATCCAATGATCACCGCCATGAATGTGATGAAGTATGATGCAATGGTTTTGGGAAATCATGAGTTTAATTTTGGTTTACCGTTAATCAAAAAAATTCAACAAGAAGCCACTTTTCCAATCTTGTCTGCGAATACCTACAATAAGGAAGATGGTCGTCGTTTTGTTGAAGGGACTACCACGAAGGAACTTGATTTTAATCAAGATGGGCTGCCAGATTTAAAAGTTGGGATTATCGGCTTAACAATCCCGCACATTCCTTTGTGGGATGGCCCTCGTGTTACTTCGCTTAATTTTTTACCTTTGAAAGAAGAAGCAGAAAAAGCAGTTGCTGAGTTGAAAACTAACGATCAGGCTGACATTATTGTTGCTTCGATTCATGCGGGACAACAAAATAGTGATCCGGCTGCCAGTGCCGACCAAGTAATTGAAAATGTCGCGGGGATTGATGCGTATATTCTAGGTCATGACCACCTTTCTTTTACCAAGCAAGGAGCAGCGCCGAATGGAAAAACTGTACCGGTAGGGGGACCGAAAGATACGGGGACAGAAGTTGTTAAGATTGATCTTTCAGTTGCTAAAAATGCCGATAAGTGGGAAGTGCAAGAAGGTACAGCAACGATTGTACCAACAACGAATGTTCCAGCAGATGAAGCAGTTAAGGCAGCGACAAAAGAATACCATGAGCAAACGCGAGCGTTTATTCAGGAGGAGATCGGCACAGCAACAGCTGATTTTTTACCAAAACAAGAAATTAAAGGAATTCCCGAAGCACAATTACAACCAACAGCGATGATTTCTTTAATTAATAACGTTCAAAAAGAAGTAACAGGCGCACAATTAAGTGCGGCAGCGCTGTTTAAATACGACAGTAAATTACCTGCGGGGAAGATTTCCTATGCTACGATTTTTGATATCTACAAATACCCAAATACCTTAGTGAGTGTTCCCATTAACGGTGAAAACTTACTGAAGTATTTAGAAAAACAAGGGGCGTACTATAACCAAACGCAGCCAGATGATTTGACCATTAGTTTTAATCCAAACATTCGTGTATATAACTATGACATGATTTCTGGAGTGGACTACAAGATTGACATTTCAAAACCAGTGGGTGAACGAATTGTAGATGCGAAAATTGACGGCCAACCGTTGGATCCTGCCAAAGAATATACGATTGCTATGAATAATTATCGTTACGGCGGGTTAGCTAGCCAAGGGATTCAAGTAGGGGTACCTATTAAAAATTCTGATCCAGAAACCTTACGAGGAATGATTGTTGATTATATTAAGAAAAAAGGAACGCTTGATCCAGAACAAGAAATCGAACGAAATTGGTCAATTATTGGGACAAATTTTGATGAAAAATGGCGTGCCAAAGCAATCGAATTAGTGAATGACGGCACTCTTCAAATTCCGACTTCTCCTGATGGACGTACACCAAACGCCGCCGCTATTACGAAACAAGATGTCCGTAATGCGGGCTTTGATTTAGATAATGCATATACCATTATGCACACAAATGACGTTCATGGACGATTAGAAGCAGGGAAAGGCGAATTGGGTATGGCGCGTCTAAAAACCTTTAAAGACCAAGAAAACCCAACCTTGATGGTGGATGCAGGGGATGTTTTCCAAGGATTACCAATCTCCAATTTCTCCAAAGGCGCGGATATGGCCAAAGCAATGAATGAAGTTGGTTATGATGCCATGGCGGTGGGAAATCACGAGTTTGATTTTGGTTTAGAGATTGCACTAGGTTATAAAGACCAACTGAATTTTCCGATTTTATCTAGTAATACGTATTACAAAGATGGCAGTGGACGGGTTTTTGATCCGTATACAATCGTAGAAAAAGCCGGGAAAAAGTTTGCCATTGTAGGTGTGACGACCCCAGAAACAGCAACGAAAACACACCCGAAAAACGTAGAGAAGGTGACATTTAAAGACCCGATTCCAGAAGTAGAAGCAGTGATTAATGAAATTAAAGAGAAGTACGCGGATATTCAAGCTTTCGTGGTTACTGGGCATTTAGGCGTAGATGAAACGACGCCGCATATCTGGCGTGGTGATACGCTAGCAGAAACCCTTAGTCAAACATATCCTGAGTTAGATATCACTGTGATTGATGGACATTCGCATACAGCCGTCGAAAGCGGCAAACGTTATGGCAAAGTGATCTATGCTCAAACAGGTAATTATTTAAATAATGTTGGGATCGTCACAGCACCAGAGAGTGAACCAACTAAGAAAACAGCAAAATTGATTTCAGCAGCAGAGTTGCTAGAATTGCCAGAAAACCCGGCAGTTAAAGCCATCGTTGATGAAGCACGTACGAATTTTAACGCTGAAAATGAAAAAGTAATTGTCGATTATATTCCATTCACATTGGATGGACAACGAGAAAATGTGCGCACACGAGAGACTAACTTAGGGAATTTGATTGGTGATGCGATTATGTCATATGGCCAAGACGCGTTTAGTCAACCTGCTGATTTTGCAGTAACTAATGGTGGCGGCATTCGCGCTGATATTAAGCAAGGACCGATTAAAGTTGGGGATGTCATTGCTGTGTTACCTTTTGGCAATAGCATTGCGCAAATTCAAGTAACCGGCGCCCAAGTTAAAGAAATGTTTGAAATGTCTGTTCGTTCGATTCCACAAAAAGATGAGAATGGCACAATTTTACTAGATGATGCTGGCCAACCAAAACTTGGCGCAAATGGTGGTTTCCTACATGTTTCAAGCTCTATTCGTATCCACTATGATTCCACAAAACCAGGTACTCGCTTGGCTAGTGACGAAGGCAATGAAACAGGACAAACGATTGTCGGCAGTCGCGTATTAGGAATAGAAATTAAAAATCGACAAACACAAAAGTTTGAACCGTTAGATGAGAAGAAACAATACCGGATGGCCACCAATGATTTCTTAGCTGCTGGTGGTGATGGTTACGATATGCTAGGTGGTGAACGAGAAGAAGGAATCTCACTAGATGCTGTCTTAATTGAATACTTGAAAAGTGCAACCAGCTTGCGGTTGTATCGTGCAGCAACGACGATTGATTTAGCACAATATAAAGAACCATTCCCAGGCGAACGAATTGTTTCTATTTCGGAAGAAGCATACAAAGAGTTAATCGGTGGAGGAGAGACGCCAACACCAGATCCGAAACCAGATCCAAAACCAGATCCAAAACCAGATCCAAAACCAGATCCAAAACCAGATCCAAAACCAGATCCAAAACCAACACCAGAAACACCAGTAGCAACCAATAAACAAAACCAAGCGGGAGCAAGACAGAGCAATCCATCCGTAACAGAGAAGAAAAAGTATGGCGGCTTTTTACCTAAAACAGGTACAGAAACAGAAACGCTTGCATTATATGGTTTACTGTTCGTTGGACTTTCTTCTTCTGGCTGGTATATTTATAAACGACGTAACAAAGCTAGTTAGTCATTTTTTAAGAACCGTCCTTCGGGATTGGTTCTTTTTTTATTTTAATGCTTGCCATTTGTTTTTAATTTTAGTATTATAAGAATATTCTAAAAATTAAAAAATGAAGAGTTTTTTTCTGTGAAGGGAGAAAGGCATGAAAAGTAAACGTATAAAAGGACTTATCGGGTTAAGTTTAACAACGCTGTTAGTTTTAGCTGCTTGTGGTGGTGATGGGGGAGCTGGCGCCGAAAAAGCAAAAGGCGGATCAGAGAAAACTGCCGCTAAACAAGAATTTAAAGTAGTAGTTCAACAAGAAATGCCTTCTGCAGATTTATCTTTAGGAACAGATACAATTAGTTTTACGGCACTGAATAATGCGTATGAAGGAATTTATCGTTTAGATGATAAAAGCAAGCCGCAACCAGCAGGGGCTAAAGAAAAAGTGCAAGTCAGTGATGATGGTCTGACGTACACAGTGAAACTAAGAGAAGAAGCAAAATGGTCCAATGGTGATCCTGTCACAGCTGCCGATTATGTTTTTAGTTGGCAACGTACAGCAGATCCTCAGACTGGCGCTGAGTATGCTTATTTTCTAGAAATGATTGAAAACGGCGCAGATATTGTAGCTGGTAAGAAACCAGTTTCTGAATTAGGCATTAAAGCAAACGGGGATTACGAGCTAGAAATTAAACTGGCAAAACCAACACCATATTTTGATTATTTACTGGCCTTTCCACTATTTTTCCCGCAACATCAAGCAACCGTAGAGAAATATGGCAAAGATTACGCTGCTTCCAGTGAAAAAGCAGTCTATAATGGTCCGTTTGTCTTAGCTAACTTTGAAGGGGCTGGCTCAGATACCAATTGGACTTTGGAAAAAAATGAAAACTATTGGGATAAAGACAATGTCAAATTAGATAAAATCAATTTTGATGTTGTCAAGGAGGCACCAACTGCCTTGAACTTATTCCAAGATGGCCAAGCAGACGATGTTATTTTAAGTGGCGAATTGGCCCAGCAAATGGCGAAGGATCCAGAATTGGTTATCGAAAAAGAAGCACGAACCAGCTATTTGGAATTTAATCAGCGAGATAAAAATTCACCGTATAATAATGTGAATTTACGCAAAGCAATTTCAGCAGCGATTGATCGCAACGCATTAGTAGATAAAATTTTAGGCGACGGCTCAGTAGTCGCTACCGGCTTAATTCCAGAAGAGATGTCGTATTCGCCGACAGATGACAAAGATTTTGCTGATGAAAATAAAAAAATTGTTGAATATAGCCCAGAAAAAGCAAAAGAATATTGGGCAAAAGCGAAGAAAGAATTGGGCATAACAACACTCAAAATGGATATTGTTGCCGATGATGTCGATTCTACGAAAAAGTTAGCGGAATATATTCAAGGTACGTTAAAGGATACTTTAGAGGGCATTGATGTAACAGTGAGCCCAGTGCCGTTTTCAGTTCGAATTGATCGAGGTAGTCGCGGCGATTTTGAGACAATCTTAGGTGGTTGGGCTGCGGATTACGCAGATCCAAGTAGTTTCTTAGACCTTTTTGTTACTGGTAATAACTATAATCGCGGGCGTTTTTCAAGTAAAGCCTACGATGAGTTGATCGAGGCTTCAGCCACAAGAGATGCTTCAGATCCTGAAAAACGTTGGGAAGACATGGTTAAGGCTGAGAAGTTATTGATTGGTGAAGAGACCGCTTTAGCACCACTTTATCAAAAGGCGACTGCCCATCTACGCAGTAAAGAAGTGAAAGGCGTCGTTGCCCATGGTGCCGGCGCGCAATATGATTATAAGTGGACATATGTAACAGAAGAGTAGTTAAAAAAGAGACACAGAACAGTCAAATCGACTGTTCTGTGTCTCTTTTAATCAAAATGTTTCTGCTGTTCTTCTTTTAATTTTTCTGGTGTTACGTCTTCGCCAGTAGGGTCATAAATAGTGACCCCCATTAACGTTTTATTGAATTGTTCGCGAATGGTCCGCAAATATTCTTGTCGCAAATCGACACGAAGAGCTTGTTCTTCAGGTGTTAAGCCCTGTTCACGCTCTTTTTGCGCAAGTGTATTAATTCTTTTTAAAACCTCTAACATTTCTCATTTCCTTTCTATAATAATTCTTTTGCTAGGCGTTCAAACGATTGAAAGCGCGTTTGTTTGTCATAACCTGGGGTGATTAGCATTGCTTCTGTCAACCCTAGTTCTTCTTGTTGGTGAAAAAACTCTGCAACTTCTTGGCTACTACCAATGACAAAGCGTTGTTTATTTTGTTCTAAAACCAGTTTGTCCATTTCACTGTAAGGGAAAGCTAGGGCTTCTTCTGGCGATAAAAATTTATTAGGAAGCCCATGTTCGGTGGCAAAGATATAATGCTCGAAACTAGCCGCATGGTATTCTGCTTCTTCTTTCGTGTCGGCGGCGAAAGTGAAATACGCAGCGCTCACTTGCGGCTCTTGTTGTTCAGTTACTGGTCGGAAATGCTTGTAATATGCTGACAATACTTCTTTGGGTAAATGTCCATGAATAAACTGCGCAAAGGAAAAATTAATGCCATATTCACCAGCTGAACGTGCGCTTTCTTTACTAGCACCTAGTAACCAAGGTTGTGGTAATAGAACTTCCCGCGGAACAGCTGAAATTTTAGAATATAAATGATCTTCAGGAAATTCCTCCCTTAAAAAGAGTAAAATTTCAGGTAATTTATCAAATTGATCTAGTTGTGGTGGCTGACCATTATTTAACGCCAACGTAGTTAAAGGGCTGCCGCCAGGCGAGCGGCCCATGCCTAAATCGATTCGATCAGGATATAAAGCTGCTAACGTTTTAAACGTTTCTGCGACTTTAAATGGCGCATAATGCATGGTCATGATGCCACCCGCGCCAACACGAATTTTTTCGGTGGCACTAGCAATATGTGCAACTAAAATTTCTGGCGTTGCACTGGCAAAGGCGTCTGAGCCGTGATGTTCGGCATACCAAATTCTTGTGTAACCAAGTTTTTCCGCTAATTGAGCGAGCTCTTTGGCTTCTTGTAATGTGTCGCTTGCTGATTGATTTTTAGGAACCGTTAATTGATCTAAGATACTTAATTTCATGTATGTAGTCTCCTTTTTGGTTATTTTTTTGAAGCTACCGCTATTATTACGCAAGCATGTCAAAAAAAACAGTACGCACTTTTTAATTCCCTAGTGAGTGAAAAGTAACAAATAGATGTAGCCAAGGTCGATGATAAAAAATTCTCCGCTATGGCTTTTTGATGCTTTGTGTTAAAATGGAACATATGTACGCAATCAGCAATTGGAAAGGTGACAACATGTACGAATATATTATTGGAAAAGTAACGTTTGTTAGCCCATACTATATTGTCGTTGAAACAAATGGCATTGGCTATCAGATTTCAGTCGATAACCCGTATCGCTATTCAGGAAAAATGGATACGGACATTAAACTATATCTTCACCAAGTCGTGCGGGAAGATGCACAACTTTTATTTGGTTTTGGCAGTTTAGAAGAAAAACAATTGTTCTTAAAATTAATCAGTGTCTCTGGAATTGGCCCTAAAAGTGGCTTAGCTATCATGGCTTCTGTGGCTGATCATGGTGGTTTAATTAATGCAATTGAAGGGGAAGATGTTACATATTTAACGAAGTTCCCAGGTGTTGGCAAGAAAACAGCCCAACAAATGATTTTAGATTTAAAAGGAAAACTAGGCGAATTAGAGTCTTCCGAAGCAGCGGTTGCGGCCATGACCGCAACCGAAGTGGTGACAACAAGCAATCAAGCATTGGCAGAAGCGTTAGAAGCATTAAGTGCCCTAGGCTACAGTGACCGAGAGATTAAGCGTATCACTAAGCAATTGGAAGCGTTAGGTGAGACAACGACAGATGTTTATTTGAGCAATGCGTTAAAATTCATGATGAAACGCTAAGGAGGAATAACGATGACAGAAGAAGAACGGTTGCTTTCAGCTGCAAGTCAAGAAGCAGAAGCTTCAATTGAAAAATCGTTACGTCCACAATTTTTAGCACAATATATTGGTCAAGACAAAGTAAAACAAGAACTAACGATTTATATTGAAGCGGCGAAAAATCGGAATGAAGCGTTGGATCATACCCTTCTTTATGGTCCACCAGGTTTAGGGAAAACGACAATGGCGATGGTCATCGCCAATGAAATGAATGTGAACATTCGTACCACAAGTGGACCAGCCATCGAACGGGCGGGAGATTTAGTCGCTATTTTGAACGAATTAGAGCCTGGTGATGTGTTATTTATCGATGAAATTCATCGTTTGCCGCGAGTTGTGGAAGAAATGCTGTATTCCGCAATGGAAGATTTTTACATTGATATCATGGTCGGTCAAGGAACCACGGCACATCCCGTTCATTTTCCATTACCGCCTTTTACTTTAGTGGGCGCTACCACACGGGCAGGGATGCTTTCAGCGCCATTACGAGATCGTTTTGGGATTATTTCTCACATGGAGTATTATCAAGAGCAGGATTTAAAAGAAATCGTTCTTCGTTCCGCGGATATTTTTCAAACGGAGATTTTTGAGGAAGGTGCCTTTGAAATTGCGCGCCGCTCAAGAGGAACCCCCCGAATTGCTAACCGTTTGTTAAAACGTGTCCGTGATTTTGCACAAGTCCAATCAGATGGCAAAATCGACCGAGCGATTGCAGACAAAGCGTTAACCTTACTGCAAGTGGACCATCAAGGCTTGGATTATGTCGATCAAAAATTGTTGAAAACAATGATTGATTTATACGGTGGCGGTCCGGTTGGTTTAAGTACCTTGTCTGTAAACATCGGTGAAGAAACCGAAACGGTGGAAGATATGTATGAACCCTATCTTATTCAAAAAGGTTTCATTAAACGAACACCGCGAGGACGAATTGCAACGCCATTTGCGTATGCACATTTTGGGTATGATTATTTAGAGGGTCGTAAAAATTAAAAATAAGTCAAAAGAAAGCAAGCCTTAACCGCTTGTTTTCTTTTGTTTCACGTGAAACGTTTGTTCTTATTTAGAAGAGTGGCATATTTCAGCTGTTGTAGTTATACTGTGTTTGTAATCGCTTTTAAATTGGAGGGATCAATGTTGAATAAAGAAATCAAAGGGGCATTAATTGTTTCTTGCCAAGCGTTGGCAGACGAACCGTTGCATAGTTCCTTTATCATGTCCAAGATGGCTTTGGCCGCTAAACAAGGAGGGGCTAAAGGTATTCGAGCAAATTCTGTGGTAGACATTCGAGCAATCCGGAAAGAGGTTGATTTACCAATCATTGGGATTATTAAACGAGATTATCCTGACGCAGAAGTATATATTACTGCAACTATGCGTGAGGTAGATGAATTAATGGCTGTTCAGCCAGAAATTATCGCTCTCGATGCAACCCATTCGAAACGACCAAATGGCGAAACGTTAGCCACATTTTTCAAAAGAATAAAAGAAAAGTATCCTAACCAAGAATGGATGGCAGATTGTTCCACGCTGGAAGAGATGATTGAAGCGGCGGAGTTAGGTTTTGATTATATTGGCACAACGTTAGTCGGCTATACGCCGCAAAGTGAAAATCAGCGGATTGAACAAAATGATTTTGAACTGTTAAGAGAAGCAAAGAAGCATTTTACTACACCAATCATTGCAGAAGGAATGATTGATACGCCGGCAAAAGTCCAACGTGTTCTGGAGCTAGGTGCTTATAGCGTGGTGGTGGGATCTGTTATTACACGACCGCAAAAAATTACTGAAAAATTTGTAGAAGCTACGAAAATAAAACAGAATCAAGTATAAACTAAATACACTATCGATACACTCGTTATTTTTTGATAAATACACTTCGATACGGTCGCTTTTTTTCTAGAGAAAGCTGAATCTTTCAATAATGAAAAGGGATACACTCCGTTTGGCATAGTCCTTGCTGATAATAAATCAGTGTATAAAGCGCTATCATTTTTATAGGAGGGGTTTTATGAAGGGTTTATCAAAAAAGAAACGGGTGTCTACTTGGTTAGCGTTAGGAATCACCGTAGTCAGCTGTTTTGCGTTAAGCGGGGAAGTGCAAGCAAGTGTTGAAAGAACAAAAGTTGATGAATTTGCAAATGTTTTAGATGTGAGTGCATCACCAACCGAACGGACGAATGGCGTATACGATACCAATTATTTTAATAATTTTTCTGATTTAGGTGCATGGCATGGCTACTATTTACCTGAAAAAAGCAATAAAGAGCTACTGGGTGGTTTTGCAGGGCCATTGATTATTGCGGAAGAATATCCAGTAAACTTGGCGGCAAGTTTAAACAAATTAACGGTCAAAAATAAAAAAACGGGAGAAACCTATGATCTAAGCCAAAGCAACCGCATGGACCTGTCTTATTATCCTGGACGCCTAGAGCAAACCTATGAATTAGACGATCTAACGATTCATTTAGCTTTAATTTTTGTCAGCAATCGAACGGCGCTTATCCAAACGACACTTGAAAACACTGGTGAAGAGCCCTTGTCACTTGAAGCAAGCTGGACAGGTGCGGTCTTTGATAAAATTCAAGAGGGAACGGAAACCTTAGATATTGGTACTCGTTTAACTGCTAAAGACAATGATATTCAAGTGAATTTTGGTGAAGTCAGAGAAACGTGGAATTATTTTGCTACGAAAGACACAAAATATACGATTCATCATGCGGATAAAGTTTCAACAAAAATTGATAATCGGAATTATACAGCGACCGCTGAACCAATTGAATTGAAGCCTAAACAAACGTACAACACCTATACGACAGAAAGCTATACTTTTACAAAAGAAGAAGAGGCAAAGGAACAACAACAAGCACCCGAATATACCAAAAATGCGGCGCGCTATTTCAAAGAGAACAAGCAAAGATGGCAAGGATATCTAGATAAAACGTTTGATCAAAAGAAAACAGCAGAATTTCCTGAATATCAAAATGCGCTAGTCAAATCGATTGAAACGATTAATACCAATTGGCGAAGTGCGGCAGGTGCCTTTAAGCATGACGGGATTGTTCCGTCCATGTCTTATAAATGGTTTATTGGTATGTGGGCTTGGGATTCGTGGAAAGCGGATGTAGCAACGGCTGATTTTAATCCTGAGTTAGCTAAAAATAATATGCGGGCCTTGTTTGATTATCAAATTCAAAAAGATGATACCGTACGTCCACAAGATGCAGGAGCGATCATTGATGCTGTCTTTTACAATCAAGACAGTGCGCGTGGTGGTGAAGGTGGCAACTGGAATGAACGAAATTCTAAACCACCATTGGCTGCATGGGCAGTTTGGCATATTTATCAAGAAACCAAAGATAAGGAATTTTTAAAAGAAATGTATCCCAAACTTGTGGCTTATCATAATTGGTGGTATACCAACAGAGACCACAATAAAAATGGGATAGCAGAATATGGAAGCATGGTCAGTGATGCTCACTGGCAAAAAGACGACAAGGATCAAATCATTAAAGATAAAAATGGCCAACCTAAAGTGGATGATGATGCTGTTATTGAAGCAGCCGCGTGGGAAAGTGGCATGGATAACGCTACACGGTTTGACAAAGAAGGTGTGGGCAAAGGCGACGTGGGAGTTAAAGTTTTTGAAAACAAAAATAAAGGAAAAGTAGTGGGGTATTCGATTAATCAAGAATCAGTGGATTTGAATGCGTATCTCTACGCTGAAAAGGGCTATTTAGCTTCGATAGCAGAAGAACTAGGCAAAAAAGAGGACTATAAGAACTATCAAAAAGAAGCGAAGAAACTAAAAAAATATATTCAAGAAAATATGTTTGATGAAAAAACAGGCTTCTTCTATGACTTACAAATAAATGAAGACGGCTCGAAAACAAAATTGTTAGTCAATCGTGGCAAAGGAACAGAAGGCTGGTTGCCGCTTTGGGCAAAAGTAGCGACCAAAGAACAGGCGGCGGCAGTTAAGAAAAACATGATGAATCAAGAAATGTTCAATACCTTTATGCCATTCCCAACGGCATCCAAAGACAATGAAAAATTTGCTGCAACGAAATACTGGCGAGGACCAGTTTGGCTTGATCAAGCCTTGTTTGGTGTAGAAGCTCTTCAAAACTATGACTATACAAAAGAAGCAAAAGAAATGACACAAAAACTCTTCTTACATGCCGAAGGATTGATGGGAGAAGGCCCTATTCATGAAAATTATGATCCACTGACAGGGAAGGGCTTAAGTACGAAAAACTTTAGTTGGTCAGCGGCAGCGTACTATTTACTGTATAAAAACACCTTATTAAGTAATAATCCCACAACGCAAACCGCTTTTGAAATAAAATAGAAAAACAGCTCTTGAGAAAATATCTCTCAAGAGCTATTTTTTTCTTCACTTGCTACAATCTGTTTCCCTCTGATTTAATTAAATGCAATTTATTTGTTTAAATAAATATATTCCATATAATTAAATAAAATATCTAAAAATAAACGATATGTACTTTTATTAAAAATGTTATTTAATAAAAATGAAATAGATATTCAATGAAATTGACTGTACAATGGTTAATGAAGAGTGGGTTTAACGGAACCGAGTAATAAGAAATAAACTAATATTGAAACCAAACATTGCGACACCTCCTACTCTAAGTTATATTGGATTTCATTATAAGACAGATATCTTAGTTTCTTCAAGAACGAATTAGAAAAGTTTTTTTAAATTTGTTGACGCCTAACAATTATAATGTGCAAAAAAATAATTCAAACAAATATATTATTTGATTGTTTAGTAATATTAAAGTTCGTAAAAATAATTTTTTATAAAATGTTATATTTTAGTTAATAAAAAAATAATACTTAATATTAACTTATTAATAGAAAGGAGCATATTATGGATGTGTTAGAGGCATTAAAGTATTTTAGAAAAAAGAAAAAAATTGCTCAGAAAGATGTTTTACCAAAAAAAGGGAAACAAACCTATCGAAGAATCGAAATTGGTGAAGCCAAGCTAAGTTACGAGGATTTAATGACAGCATTACAGTCACTTGGGATTACCTTTAATGAATTTTTTCATATGGTCTCTGAAACAAGAAGTACGGCTTCATCTAAAATTATGCATCAAATTGAATGTTGTCAAATGGGGTTGAACAATACAAGTGAAAAAAAGAACCTGATTCATTACTTTTATCAATTAGAGCGCAATCCCCAAAAAAACGCAGTAGAGATGTCTATTTATACAGATATTAAGCTAACTTTCAGTAATGATTGGGAGGAAATTCCAGAATTTGATGAAACTGATCGAATGGCAATTCTCGCACTTATCTCTAGCAAAAGCTACTATACATATTACGATTATCAAATGGTGACTAATACAGGGGCGTTATTTTCTGAAAACGAAGTCCTTCAGATTCTTGAGCAGATGTTTCCTGTCAAAGATGCTGAATTACGTGATACCCAAACACTAAATGTTGCCTATGGTTTTTACCTAAATATCATTACTGGGGAACTTTATAAGAAAAATTATGCGAAAGCCCGGGAATATTTAGCGCTAGTGAGTGTTACCACGATTCCTGCTGAAATCTACTATATTCATTTTAACTTACGTTACTTAAAAAACCTTACGTATTATCTGTACACTGGCAAAATGAGATATTATAAAGAAGTAATCACCGTTATTGATATGATTGAAAGTTTTGGGGATGCACGTTTGGCGGAAGGCATGAAAAAAGAAATGCTTCAGCTGACGGCTGGCCGGACATTTAATTTAGATTATGGACAATTTCCTGTGAATATTGTCACTGAAAAATAAAAAGCACCCCCCGCAAGGTCAAACTTGCGGGGGGTGCTGATGTTAAACAATAATGTTATCTTTAATCATATCTAAATCTTTAATCAAAATTTTGCGGTTACGTAGTTCAATTGCCCCTAACTCTTTTAGTTGCTGCATCATCCGGTTAACGCTACTAGCAGAAGTTATCCCACAAAAATGTGCAATTTCTTCATTGGTCACCACGAAATCAATTAAAATACCTTCCTCTGTTTCTACGCCAAATGAATCGTACATTTCATAGATTTGTGTACAAACGGCCCCAAATTTGCCATTCATTAACATTTGCTGCATCTTTTTCATGGAATGCATTAAACGGTCCCGATAGTATTCTTTGACATACATTTGCAAGTCTTTACTATTATTGATATCCCGCCAAAATTGAACACGGTCGATTTGGTAAAGTTCTGCTTGTGGAGATTCGATGCGAATATTAAAAGGTGCATCAATAAATTCTGAATATTCATCACGTAGCAATGAAACAATTTCCAAATTGTTGATATAACGTAAATTAAATTCACGACCGTCTTTGGAAATAACGCTAGTTTTGATGATGCCACTTTTTAAAATATAGGCATAACGATCTTGCAGTCCTTCATAAGTTAAATAATTTTTCTTCTTTTTTACAACGACTCGAAAGGAATGTTCATCTAAGTAGTCTTGTAAAACATTTCTCATTGGCGGTAACTCCTCAATTATCTCTAAATATTTTTGTTTTTGCCTGTTGGGCTTCTTTCTTATTTAAGCGAATTGGACATCATATGTCAATAACAAATGTTGATAAAAAAGGTCAATTAAACGCTATTTTGAAAAATAAAATCAGCTTTTAGATAATTTTGCCAAAAATTTCGCTTAATGAGTATTAAAAATATTTTTTTTATTTTATGTGCTCAAATATTTTTCAAAAAGAAAAAATTGTATTAAGGTAATAGTAGAAAGGGAGGAGATTTAATGACAGAACCAAACTTAAAAGACCCAAGAAAGTTATTTTATAGTGATGGATTTCCGCAACAAGATCAAGAAACTCCCGCATTACAGGACAAAATGGTCCCTAAACCAGATTGTGGGGAAGACAGCTATGTCGGAAATCACAAATTAGAAAATCGTCGGGTATTAATTACAGGCGGTGATTCTGGGATTGGACGAGCTGCGGCGATTGCTTTTGCTCGTGAAGGCGCAGATATCGCATTACATTTTTTCCCAGGTGAAGAAAAAGACGCCGAAGAAGTGGCGCACTATATACGAGAAGCTGGCCGAAAAGTCTTTCTTTTGCCAGCAGATTTAAGAGATAAACAGGCACCTGAAAAATTGGTTGCACAAGCTCATGAAGCATTAGGCGGCTTGGATACCCTCGTTTTAAATGCAGCCCAACAAATTTCCTGTGCCGCTATTGAAGAATTACCAATGGAACAAGTGATAGACACTTTCCATGTCAATATTATTGCGATGTTTGGTATTGTCAAAGCAGCAGTGCCTCACTTGCCTGCCGGAAGTAGCATTGTGACAACGACTTCCGTCCAAGCTTTTAATCCCAGTGAGCATTTGTTGGATTATGCAGCAACGAAGGCATCAATTGCCAACTTTACCGTTGGTTTAGCAAAACAACTGGCACCAAAAGGCATTCGGGTAAATGGCGTGGCTCCAGGACCAATCTGGACACCGTTACAGTTAGATCATGGACAACCAATTGAAGAGTTGCCAGAATTTGGGCAACATTCTTTACTGGAACGTGCGGGTCAGCCTGCTGAATTAGCCCCTGTTTATGTTTTCTTGGCGTCCAATGATGCAAGTTATGTTACGGCTCAAGTTTATGGCGTAACTGGTGGAGAAGCAATTAATCTTTAGGAGGGATGTTCCGTGAATAAAGTTGTTAAAATACTTTTGCTTCTAGGTTCACTGATTTTAATGGCATTATTTGGCGCGGTGGCCATCACCACTTGGTCAGCCGATACAGCTTGGCAACCACCAGATAATGTCCAATGGTTCTTGCAAGACAACGAGTACGCACGTCAAGCAATCTTTTGGGTAGCGCTAGTTTTACTAGGAATTATGCTCTTTCTATTTTTATTCATTCTTTTATTCCCAAGAAGAAAAGGCACGTTTGAATTAAAAGAAGAGCAAGGAAAGTTAGTGTTACACCGTAAAGCCATCGAAGGATTTGTACGCTCTAGCTTGCAAGACAGTGACTTTCTGGAAGCACCAACCATTCGTGTAAAGGCGACAAAACGGCGCATTAAGGTCAATGTTAAAGGCACACTGAAACGAACGGCAGATTTAATTGGACAAACAGAAGCTTGGTCAAAAACAATGGAAGAACGGCTTGCTCGTTTGGTGGGAACTGGTCACAAGATTACGATTGATGTTCATTTTGAAGATATTCAATCAATGAAACGACCACAACAACAGCAAACACAAGCACGTGTGGAGTAGGAGGGATGTACAATGGTTGAATGGATAAAACAATATGCCGTTCCGTTAATTGGTGGCCTAGTCGGCTTAGTTTTTGCAATCTTGTTTCTGTCAATCGGCTTCTTTAAAACATTGTTAGTAGTACTCCTGACAGGACTAGGTATTTGGCTAGGTTTGTATTTGGAACAGACAGGCATTGTCAAAAATTATTTTCATCATAAATAGGAGGTTTTGGCTATGGAAAATGCAAATGTATCGATTGTTAAAGGTGAGTTGACGTTTGAGGATAAAGTAATCCAAAAAATTATTGGCATTGCTTTGGAAGAAGTCGACGGTTTGTTAACTGTGGACGGCGGTTTTTTCTCGAATTTACGAGATAAAATGATTAACAGTGAAGATGTTACAACAGGCATTCACACCGAGGTCGGCAAAAAACAAGTCGCAGTGGATATGGACATTGTAGCCGAATACGGGAAAGATATCGAGACCATTTATGATCAAATGAAAGAGGTTATTACTCGCGAAGTCCAACAAATGACTCACTTGGAAGTAATCGAAGTCAATGTCAACGTAGTAGATATCAAAACACAAGCAGAGTACCAAGAAGAAAGTGAAACGGTCCAAGATAAACTTGGCAACGCCGCTGAAGCGACAGGTAGTTTTATGTCAAAACAAACCAACAAAGCCAAACATGCGGTAACTAAAGGCAAGACAAAAGTCAAAGAAAACACGGCACCTCGTGTTCAATAATGGGTTATTATTTTATTAAAAATAAAGCAATAATAGAAGAAACTAGGAGGAATGAACCATGAGTAACGAAAAATTCAATAATGTACCAAAACCAGCAGGAAACGGACCACACACGCCAGATGATCATGCAATCAAAGGTGAATTAACATTTGAAGATAAAGTCGTTCAAAAAATTATCGGTTTAGCCTTAGAAAATGTCGATGGTCTATTAACAGTCGATGGCGGCTTTTTCTCAAATATTGCTGAAAAATTAGTAAACACAGATAACGTCACAGCGGGTATTGATACAGAAGTTGGTAAAAAACAAGTCGCTGTTGATATGGATATCGTGGTAGAATACGGCAAAGATATTCAAGACATTTACGAAAAAATGAAAGAATTAATCAGCCGTGAAGTGAAAAAAATGACCCACTTAGATGTGATTGAAGTGAATGTTAACGTAGTTGATATCAAATCAAAAGAAGAATACGAAGAAGATAGCGAAACGGTTCAAGATAAAGTCACAGGCGCTGCCAAAAGTACCGGTGAATTTGCTTCTGAACAAACAGAAAAAGCAAAAAAAGCTGTGAATAAAGGAACAGAACAAGTCAAAGAAAACATGGAACCACGTGTAGAATAAACGGTTAAAAGGAGGAAACAATCATGGGCTTTATTTGGGCATTAATTGTCGGCGGGGTCATTGGGGCAATCGCTGGAGCAATTACTAAAAAAGGATCATCAATGGGCATTATTGCCAATATCATTGCAGGGTTAGTTGGTTCAACAATTGGTCAAGCCATTTTAGGCACATGGGGACCAAGCTTAGCTGGGATGGCTATTGTGCCATCGATTATCGGGGCAGTGATTTTAGTTGCCATCGTTTCATGGATTTTAGGACGAAAATAGAGAAAGATTAAAAAAATAGGGCATAAGTCGTTTCGACTTATGCCCTATTTTTCTTTTTCTATGTATGAGGAAGTTTCGTATGAAAAGTAAATTTTGAGCAATTAGCCAAGAACTTATTTTAATTAAAATCATTAGTCATTTTGGCTTTTCAACAAAAATCAACAACATTTGTTGAAGTTATTTGTAGATAACGTTTATCATTCACAAATTTACATTTTTTTGTAACGGATATCTCGTATAGTAATAACTGCAAATGAATTTCAGAAAATTTTTTGATAAGTCATCAAAGTGAGGGGATAGCGGTCTTTTATTGAAAAATAGCAACACAAAATAAACAGAACAAAAGAGAGAGGAATTCAAAGAATTATGACAGAACAAACACCAACAAAGCTTTTGAATAAAGGCTTTATCAGTATTACAGTGATTAATTTCATTGTCTATCTTGTTTATTATTTATTAATGGTTATTATTGCGGTGATTGCGCAAGATAGCTTACACGCTACTTTAGGTCAAGCGGGTTTGGCCTCAGGAATTTACATCATCGGGACATTGCTTGCACGACTTTTCATGGGTAAACTCCTTGAACTGATTGGGCGCAAACAAGTCTTACGTTATGGGGCTTTGTTTTATCTTTTAACGACTGTTGCGTATATGTATATGCCAAGTATGGGCATTCTTTATCTGGTCCGTTTTTTAAATGGGTTTGGTTACGGAACCGTTTCGACAGCGACCAACGCAATTGTTACCGCCTATATCCCTAAAAACAAAAAAGGGGAAGGGATCAATTATTATGGGTTGAGTACTAGTTTAGCAGCCGGCATTGGGCCATTTATTGGGATGTTATTGTTAAATGTTTCCAACTTCCATGTCATTATTAACTTTTCAATTATTTTAATTTTGTTAACAACCATTGCTTGCTTCATTTTCCCAGTGAAAAATATTGAGTTAACACCTGAACATCGTGAAGCTTTATCTAAATGGAATTTTGATAGTTTTGTTGAAAAGAAAGTTTTATTTATTACATTTATCGCCTTTTTAATGGGGCTTGCTTATTCAAGTGTCTTATCTTTCTTATCTTCTTATGTCAAAGTAATCGATTTAGTTGACGTCAGCACCTTCTTCTTTATCGTCTATGCGGTCGTGATTACCTTAACACGTCCATCGACAGGTCGGATTTTCGATGTCAAAGGTGAACGCTACGTCATGTATCCGAGCTACATTTTCTTAACACTAGGCTTATTCTTATTAAGTATGACTACGTCTGGTTGGATGTTATTAGTTTCAGGTGGGTTAATTGGCTTAGGTTATGGTACTTTCATGTCAAATGGCCAAGCGGTTTGTCTTCAAGAAAGCCCAAGTCCTCACCGTATCGGGATTGCTTTATCAACTTATTTCATCGGTTTAGACCTTGGATTAGGGGTTGGTCCGTACGTTTTAGGTGAATTACGTAACTTTATGTCATTCCAACAAATGTACTTCTTAGCAGGCTGTATCCCAATCGTTTGTACCATTTTATATATGGTCTTCCACAAAGCTAAAAATGATGCCAAAGATTTGTCTCTTGAAACGATTGAAGAGATTGAACACGGCTCAGAACTATAAATGAACAAGGAGTGATTTCAATGCCTAACGATGAACGGATTTTAAACGTTTTACAACAAACACTAACGGAAATTCAACGCATGAACACGCGTTTAGCTAAAATTGAAACAGAGTTAGCCGATGTCGATCAACATCACGCGACTTTGGATCATTACTTGCAAGAGCTAGAATTGGTGACAGAAAATAATAACGTCATGTAAAGTGAGTAGTTAGTAAATGAATGTTCTACGTTTCGGTATCACTAGAGTGGAACATTGAAAATTTTCGTAAAAAACGCCAAAAGGTAGCAGAAAAACTGCTACCTTTTGGCGTTTTTTGTAATTTAAAGAAAATAAGCAAGAAGAGCGTGGGACAAAAATCACTTTGGATTTTTGCTCCATGCTCAAAAACTGATAAACGGCGGGAACAGAAGCAACTCCTTCGGAAATAAGCCGAAATTCTCCAAAAATTAAAGAACAATTTTCGGAAATTCCTTCTTATTTCTCGGAGCTAAACACTTCTGTCCCGACCTCCTCTTGCTTATTTTTATCACTTAAAATGTTTCACGTGAAAACTTTTAAAAGTGGCGTGGACTTTGTTTGGTGACAATTTGTGTATTTAAATTTTCTAAGCTTTGCGCTAGTTCACCAATGCTAGCGGAAAAATCAACATAATAAGTAGGAATCGTTGATTTGACACTAACTTCTGAAAAGATATCTGTAATAATTACATCGAAAGGCTTTTCTGGTGAAGCGACAAAAATTAATTTTTTATCCACGGCTTTACTTAGCTTTTCATAAAGGGTATCTAAAATTAAATTACTTTGATTGGTCCTTACTAAGACACGAATCGGTGGTAAAGATTTCGTTTTCAGTGTACAAAAAAGAATGAACAAGCAGTCAACTAACAATTTTTCATTGCCCATCAATGTTGGAAGCATTTCAATTGTAAGTCGCTTCACATCTTTGTAGAGACTCGGATTTTTTTGAAGTGCTTCTTTTAAAAAGCTTTCTTGCACAAATGGATTGGCAATCGTAACAAAGGTCTTAAAAAAGACACTTAAATTTTGGATAGAAGTATATAGATAAAGATACTCGTGAAATGTCAATTTAATTTGATAAAAAGACGTCAGTTGATAAATAATCTCTTTAATGGGCGAGCCTAACAGCTGGACCATATGCATCCGAGCTGCTGGAATTTCCAAGACCTCTTGTGTGGCGTAGCTGACACTAATCGTTAATAAGAAAAAGGCAAAAAGTCCTTCTTTTTGTATAAATTTTGTTGGAACTTGGTGTAAGGCTTCTTCTTTAAAAAACAATTCAAATTCACTCAGATTAACAAAGGGATTAACAATCGCTTCTTCCTCCACGAAAGTTTCTTTGATAAAAAAGCCCTCTTTCCAACGCGCTAAAATCACCGCAGAAAAAATTAAGTCTTTTGTAAAATCTTGTGTTGTATTGAAAGAAACAGAGTGTTTTAAACGTCGAAAGAGACTATGGACTTCTTTTTTAGTAATCGTGTGCAACGGCCAATCCCCTTCAGAGTAATTGTTCCAAAAAAGCATCATAAAGAAAATCCGGATATCTTTTTCTTTGCCCACCAACACATTAGTACGTTTTAAATTGATTTCAATCTGATATTTTTGGAGCCATTGGTTTAATTGTCCAATTTTTCGTGTAAAGGTTGATGAAGAAATTTCTAGGACTTTTTCAAAATGTTTGCTATCAATTGCATTATGGTTAAAGGCATAGGTCAGTACTTGATACGCGAAACTTTTTTTGACAAAGTAGGGCATCAAAAACGACAGTTGGAAATAGGGTGCAAACCAAAATGTGATTTCTTTGGCATTTGCTGATAAAGAAAATAAGTTCTCCCAGCCGTTTTTTTCAATTTCTGTTTGGAGCAAAGCCACGGACTGTAGAATGGTAGTTTGTTGCATTTTTAATTGAGTCGCTAAAGTAGAAATCGCCAATGTTTGTTCTTCTGCTTCACGACGTTCGAGTAACTCTTCTAAAAGAGCAAAACTTTTACGATAAGGTACATCAAGTAACCCTGTTAACATCCGATTCCCTCCAAACTGTTTTCCCCACGCAATTTAGCAAAATAAATTTTGCGAACTACTTGTTTTAGGTTATAGTATTCGTCTAAATAAGGAACGGGATGCCAATAAAAAGTTTTACTGGCGTGAAAAAGCGGATTATTTTTGTCAGTAATGACTAAGTCAGGCACTTCTTGAATATGATTAACAAATTTCAAAGGAACATCGCAATAATTATTGATTTCCTTCGCTAACCAATTTTCTTGTATCTGATTAATAGATGAATGAAGTAAAATTTTAACAGGAATTTGTTTATTTAATAAAACGCTCCGAATAATTAAAAAAATGGTTTCTCTAAATAACGCATCTAGTGGATGTTGTTTGTCAAAAGGCAAACGCTTTAAGAAATAGTTGGTTGTTCGTGAAACATTTGGGTATTGTTTTTCATACAAAGAGACATTAGCAACCTCATAGCTCAATTCCTCTTCCACAGGGAAATGAATCAGTCGTTCACTGGCATTGGATAAATTAACCAACAAAAAGACCACTTCTATTGCGCTTAAATCCAACTGTAATTGCGTACATTTTTCAAAAATCCAAGTAGCGTGTGGACTGTTATCCATTCCCATGATCGCTAAGTTGGCAAAGTTGATGGTTTCCATTTGGACCAGAGAGTACATCGTTAATGTGCTGAAGAAATCATAATAAAAATGAATCTCAGCTTGCCAAGTGTCAGGCTCTTTTTGTTCATCAATAAAACAATCATTCACTAATAGTTGGAATTCTGAATAAGGAAAGGCCAAATTAATAGCAGCAACTTCTGGATAATTGGTGATTGTAAAACCGGATTGATAACGGAGTAAACCTATGGACATAATTAATTTTAATTTGCGTAAATCAGTATATGTAAAGTAAGGGTAACGGTTTTTGATGATTTCAATGAAGTTCTGCAATTGTGCTTGATTAGTCTTAGATAGAAATGGTACTAGAGAAGTTCCTGAAATGAAGAATAAGGAATAAAAGAAACTGCGAAAATCTTTCTCGTTACCACAAATTTTTTCTCGTCTTTTTAAGTTTAAATAACAATTAAATCTAGCTAGATGATTATTTAAACGGTCACTGACTTGTTTAAAAATAGAAAAGTTAATAAAGTGCTCTTCACAAAAATCTTTGGCTGAAGTGTAGCGTTTTAAAAGTAAATCCAGGGCTAACATATAGGTTAGTGACCCGCGGACAACAGCTTCTTTCATTAACTCAATCGGGATATTTTCATCGGCAACTAATTCTATGGACTGTTGATTATTAATGATGCGAATATGTACATTTTCATGTGTATTGACTCGAGAAATTAACAAAGTTAATTGATTCAATAAATTGTTGATATTGTAATGGGAAAATTCATATTTTCGTCGGAGTACTTGCATGGGGACTTTTTCTTTACTGTCATACAAGTATTCAATTAGGGAAAGTAACTGAATTTCCTGTTTGGTTAATAAGTTATACATAATAACCACCTTTCTAATTGGTTATGATTGTTTGATTTTTCAGATAATACAGATAGGGCATTCTTTTCTAAATGACATTTGACAATTGCCAGTGAAAGAACTAGTTGTTCTTATGCTACTGTATCTATTCTTAAAAATCAAGAAGAACTGAATGTGTCAAATGGAAGAAAACATGGACAAAAAATGATAGAGCAAAAAATTATTAAGAAAAACAACCAGTTTATATAAAACATTTAAATAACAAAAATGATAATTTGAGTCTATTGATTTTTTAGCTTAAATAGCTTATACAAATAGGC
>NZ_JAHLRI010000031.1:0-25923 GCF_018919685.1 Enterococcus sp. S183_ASV_20 | reverse complement strand
CAATCAACGTAATCATATTCCAAGAAAATCATTGAATTACAGAACACCAATTGAGATATTTTTGAGCTATGTACAAGAAGCATTTTATTCTAACTTAATTTGACAAATCATAAAATCTAAAAAATAGTTGGCAATATCCTTTTGAGTGACTAAGGAGTCATTATTTTGGTACTGTTGCACATAGAGTCCGCTGATTTTTTGCAGATCCAACTCCCCGCTTTCAAACAACTGGATTCCAGTATTCTCCTCTTTGATCGTGGAACCTTTGATTTTATCCAACTTAACTACCGCTTGATCGTAATACTCAGGATTTTTGGCAAGCATCTATTCTGCACCGGTCTGTTGCCAGTCTTTCAGAATGAAAGGTCCCGTATAGAGCAAGTCTTCACTTGTTTTCCCATATGCCGTCCCTTTTTCTTCAACATAAGACTGTCTTTGAGGCGCTAACCAGCCAATCGACACCACCGATAAAAAAGAAGGTTGCAGCTGTTCCAAATGGACGACAAAGGTCTTTTCATCCGGTGTTTCTAAGCCAATCGTCGCAATGTCTGCTTTCCCTTCGCGAATATCTTGACTGTTGACGACATTGTCTAAAAGATACGCATTAGGCCCCATGGTTTTAGGATCGACCAGTTTCTTCCAAGCATAAGCAAAATCTGCTGCTTGCACTTGCTGCCCATCACTCCATTTGGCTTCTTCCTTTAGTTTAAAGGTATATGTCTTGCCATCTTCACTGATGACTGCTTCCTCCGCCAAACCGGGAACTGGCTGACTCTTTTCATCAAAACGATACGACCCTTCAAAAAGATGCTGGATAACGGTAAACGTAACTTTATCCGTTGTTTGCGTCGTATCTAATGTTGTCAACTCTGCCGGTAAGCTGACTGAAATCTCTTGAACTTCTGGATCTGTCTCCTTTGCGGACGATCCAGTCGTGCTACATCCTGCTAACAAAAAACTTAAAATTCCTACAACAACCAAACCCTTTTTCATTTACTCTCCTCTTTCCTTTTCACTTGCGAGTTGCAAGCTTGATCAAATAAAAAAATTCTCGTCCCTTTGCTGATCATCATTGATCAACAAAAGGACGAAGACTTCGTGTTACCACCCTTTTTCGTGTCATTTTTACAAATAACACCTCATCAGTACGTATGCATACTCGGCAGGATAACGGCTGCGTTCCGTCTAACCAGCGTAAACCAGTTAAAAGACTCTGAGCTCATCTTCACTTAGCGTTCTGTCCCCTTTCTCACCAACTCGGGTTCTCTTTAAACAGTCATCAAAGCTACTCTTCTCATCGATGTCCTATATTCTACTGAATTGATAAAAGTATACTATTCCTCGTTTTTCTAGTCAAACAGTTTTTAGAATTTTCAATCTTTTCAATAATGGCTTCGAGACTTTTTGGAGGGCAAATACTTGCCAGCTTAGTGTTTTTTTTCTAAGATAAAGAAAAGAAACCTTGCTCGAAAGGATGAAATCAATGAAACTTGCTGAAGCATTATTACTACGAAGAGATCTTGAATCCAAACTCACTCTGTTACGAGAAGAGATTGCCAGTAGTGCCGTGATCCAAGAAGGCGATACGTTAGACCGCAGCATCGACGACTTACTGCTGGATTATGAAACAACAAACCAAGAATTTGCCCAGTTGGTCATTGCAATCAATCAGCGAAATGCGGTCGCCAAAATCGGTGAACAAGAAACGATTGCTGCTGCATTAGAGAAACGGGAAGCTTTAAGGCGTTCGCATGCGATGCTAACGGCAACATTGGAAGCAGCCAAGGTTGCTCCACGGATGGGACGTAATGAGATTCGTATGATCCGAACGATCGATACCAAGCAAATCACCGACCGTTTGAATCAAACCGCAAAAGCCTTACGTGAATTAGACGGGCAGATTCAACAAACAAATTGGCTTGTTGATTTATAAAACAGCTGGGTGGGAGTCAAAAGCGAGCACAAAGCAGGTACAGGCTTATATGTACACCAATGGGGTCTGGCAGGGACCAGTTTAATGACTGCTGTTCAGTTACAAGCGTACAACTTATATTTTTCAATTAACGACCACGTGCTGGTTTGACAAGGTGGGTGCCTCTGTTTATCTTTTGTTACTCAAAAGGTAAACAGAGGTTTTTTTTCAACAAGACCTCTTTCAAAAGCAAAAGACCCCCTGATCCGTTTCCAACATAGGAAACCAGATCAAGGAATCTTTGATCGTTTAGCTATATAGGTTGAATTAAATACTTTACATCCGCACGCACAGTCGGTCAATCACCTCAAGGGGACGCTCGTTTACATCAGCTAAGAAACCGCGGACCGACTGTTTGATTTTCTGGACGTGGTCAAGATGACCGATTCCTTGAGCCACTTCCAAACGCCTTCCATTAGGTTCAACTGAGGGCTGTAGGGAGGGAGGAAGATGAGTGCCAGGCGCCTTGCGTTTTCTTCAAAAAATTCTAACATTCCTTCTTTTACTAACAATTCGCGAGTCGAAGCGATCGTACGATGAGTCAAGATATAATGTTTAGATCCTTGTTGTTTCAATTGCGTCAATGTGTCATACACATGATCAAATGTGACAGGTTGACGTGTATCAAGCGTTTCGTATTGATGGAAATCATCTGAGAATTCTCGAAAGTCCAAATGATATTTTTCAGTCAATGCTTTTGAAGATTTTTCTTTCAATAATCGATAAACAGCTTTTGGATCAGCAACTACTTGCCGATCTTCTAAAGCTTTCATCATGCTGTCAAGCATGATCGGATACGTATCGAACAACGTCCCGTCAAAATCCCATATATATGAATCAAACATTATTTTCTCACTATCTTCCTAATTTTTAAATGAATGGATTGGTGCCGGGATCCGCCCGCCTCGTTGGATAAAGTCCGTCGATTTCGCCGAATTCGTCCGCATGACTGGAGCAGTCCCCAGCAAACCGCCGAATTCGACAGAATCGCCGACTTTTTTATCTTTAGCGGGGATGATCCGCACCGCCGTTGTTTTATGATTGATGACACCGATCGCAGCTTCATCAGCGATCATCGCCGCAATCGTCTCCGCTGGTATATCTCCTGGGATCGCGATCATGTCCAGACCCACTGAACAAATGGCGGTCATCGCTTCTAATTTCTCCAGATTCAGATAGCCTTCTTCTACGGCTTTGATCATACCTGCATCTTCAGAAACCGGGATGAATGCGCCTGATAAGCCTCCCACATGGTTGCAGGCCATCACGCCGCCTTTTTTCACAGCATCGTTCAATAAAGCCAGTGCGGCCGTTGTACCGTGTGTGCCGACAGCTTCCAAGCCCATTTCTTCCAAGATCAACGCGACACTATCACCAACTGCCGGAGTAGGAGCTAATGACAGATCCACAATACCAAAGGGTACGTGCAATCGCTCAGAAGCGATTTGACCGACTAATTGTCCCATCCGCGTGATTTTAAATGCCGTCTTCTTAACTGTTTCAGCAACCACATCGAAAGATTCGCCTTTGACCTTTTCCAGAGCGCGTTTTACTACGCCCGGTCCGCTGACACCGACATTGATCTCGCAATCTGCTTCACCGACCCCGTGGAATGCTCCCGCCATGAAAGGATTGTCTTCCACCGCATTCGCAAAGACTACCAACTTCGCACAGCCCATATCTGAAGCTTCGGCGGTTTGTTTGATGGTTTCACCCATCAATTTGACAGCGTCCATATTGATCCCTGCCCGTGTCGAACCAATATTGACAGAAGAACAGACAAATTCTGTTTCTGCCAAGGCTTCCGGAATCGATTGGATCAAGGACAGGTCCGCTCCTTGATAGCCTTTTTCAACTAATGCGCTATACCCGCCGATAAAATTGATCCCCACCGCTTTTGCGGCTTTGTCCAAAACTCGCGCAAAAGCAACACAGTCTTGCCCGCCGCTTGCGGAAGCAACGATTGCGATCGGCGTTACCGAGATCCGCTTGTTGATGATGGGGATCCCAAATTCACTGGCGATCTCGTCACCGACTTTTACAAGATTTTTCGCTTTGCTGGTGATTTTATTATAGATATTTTGACAAGTCTTTTCTGTGCTGGCATCGATACAGTCCAACAATGAAATACCCATTGTGATCGTCCGGATATCAAGATTTTCTTCTTCTACCATCCGGATCGTTTCAAGAATTTGTTTTGTTTCCATCATTTCCCTCCGAATTATAGTTTATGCATCGCATTGAAGATCTCTTCATTTTGAATGCTGATTTTGACGCTCAACGTGTTTTCAACTTGACTCAATGCTTGCTTGATCGCTTCTAAATCAGCCTCTGGTTGCATTTGCAACATCATCATCATGGTAAAATAATCTTCCATGATCGTTTGAGATACATCTAGAATATTGATATTCAATTCTGCCAACTTCTGGCTGACACCGGCAATGATCCCAACCTTGTCCTTCCCGACCACCGTTAAAATAGCTTTCATTATTCTTATTCCTCCAATTCTTTCAATAGTATACCATAATTTATGATAGTTTTATGAAAAATTCTGAAACAAAGGGCTATTTCCTTCAGCCAATATTCGTCTTTAGAGGATCGATTTATTGACGATCTGCAAGTTCTTATCAAAGCGGTAGTGGATCGGCTGCGCATTGGGAATATCAATGGTATCCATTTGGTCTTCCGGTACATCCTCCAAATATTTCACCAGTGCCCGCAGACTGTTGCCATGTCCGGTAATCAAAACATTCTTACCCGAACCCAACAGCGGCGCGATCTCGTCTTGCCATAATGGCGCGACCCGCTGGACCGTCATTTGCAGATTTTCTCCATGAGGAATGTCTTGATCTGCCAATTGTGCGTAACGGCGATCAAAATGGTTTTCTTCTACTAATGGAGGCATTTCATAATAATCTCGACGCCAGCGTTTGACTTGATCTGCCCCGAATTCTCGTGCCATTTCATCCTTATTTTTCCCTACTAAAGCGCCATAATGCCGCTCGTTCAGACGCCAGGTTTTAAATGTCGGTATCCATAACTGATCGCTTTCTTCTAAGATGATCTGGCAAGTCAATGATGCCCGCTTCAATACTGACGTAAATGCAGCGTCAAACTCGATCTGCGCGTTTTTGATTTTTTCCCCTGCCTTACGAGCCTGTTCCTGTCCTTTTTCTGTCAGAGAAACATCCAGCCATCCCGTCCAATAATTTTCAAAATTTGCTTCACTTTCCCCGTGCCGCATCAGTACTACATCCATATGTCTTCCACCTCTCTTCCTTTATTATCCCAGTTTCTTTGAGAAATGTCATTTGCAGTTGACATCTTTTTCATCTTTTTCATAAAATTTTCTTAAAGCTGTACCAATTGATTTTAAAAAATCTAAAGAACTGAGTTTATGCTATCAAGCATCTTTTTTGTAAGCATTAACAAATTGCTCTTTTTTTGCTGTATTTTTTGTATAAATCAGCTATTTGTGGTTCTATTAAACTATGATAATATGTAATTTGCAAATATTCTGAAAAAAATTGAGGAGTTATCATGAGAGACCTAACTATAGGCACCCCAGCAAAGTTGATTTTTTTATTTACCATTCCATTACTCGTGGGGAATATTTTCCAACAGTTCTATAATATAGTAGATATGATCATTGTTGGGCAAACGATCGGTAAAGAGGCATTGGCAGCAGTCGGCGCGACAGGAAGTATCACATTTTTGATCATTGGTTTTGCTCAAGGTTTGACCGCTGGATTATCTATCATCACGGCGCAACGTTTCGGCGCTCAGGATTTTCGCGGTGTAAAGAAAAGTTTTGCTGTTGCTATTATAATTAGTTTCACAGTAACTGCTATTTTGACTGTTTTGAGTTTAGTATTTTTACGTCCGTTATTATTGCTGATGCAGACACCGCCGGATATTATCCAACAAGCACAGGAATTTATCTGCGTGATCTTAGGCGGTATGTTTGCCTCAATGGCGTTCAATCTTCTTTCAAATATGATTCGAGCGCTAGGAGATAGCCGAACACCTTTGTTCCTTTTGATTTTCGTTGTGATCATCAATGTGATTTTGGATTTGGTGTTTATTATCAATTTCCACATGGGGATCGCTGGGGCTGGGTATGCGACAGTTATCGCGCAAATTTCCGCAAGTTTGATGTGTGTCATCTATATCAAACGGAAAATCCCGTTGCTGCAAGTCTCTAAAAGTGATTTCAAAATAGATAAAGACACTATTTTCACTCATTTGAATGCGGGCTTGCCTATGGCTTTCCAATCATCCATCATCGCTATTGGAGCGGTGGTATTGCAGTCTGCTCTAAATAGTTTGGGAACAGATGTCGTAGCGGCTCAAGCTGCCGCGGGAAGGATCGACCAATTTGCCACTCAGCCAATGATGTCTTCGGTTGTGCGGTCTTTATATTTACTAAATAGCTTGCCAATATAACCAGACAGTGCATAGCCAACCATATTAAAATGGCCAATAGCAGTTGCATCACTTCCTGTAATCTTACGCATGAAGGGCTGACATAATTGAGGCAATGCTGCGGAGAAGAAGCCAAGTAATAATCCACCAACGATAATTGCGGCTACATCCGAGAAGTTATGCGCTTTCAAAATCAAAGATAACACACACGCAAAGAACAAACTATGACCAGTCGTAAAAAAGATATTTTTGAAAGGAGTAATCCTAGCAATTACTAAGTTCATGATAAATCCCAAAATCAGCGTACTACTCGTAACAAACGCAAATTCTGTCTGCGCTAATGCTGTCGCTGCTTCAGGAGAAGCACTCCCTTGATAAGAAATCCGGTTTGGAACAACGTATTGAAGTTCTGCAAAGCCCCTGTCATGATCGTGCCACCTGCATTAAAGATCAAAAAGCCAATAATTGTCTTAGAGGTTCCAGTCAAGACTTCTGTTCCAGACTTTTTTTGTGCTAATAAGCCTATCATAGCCACAAGCCCTAATAGTACTGCGGGCGTACTTAAGAAGCTAATAATAAAATCCATTTTCAGCCTTCCTTTCTAACTACTGTTTTTCTAACTCAATAAATGCTTCTTCAAGTTTTATCTTAATTTCATTCTTATCCACAATATTCGCAATGCCAACAATCTTCTGTGGTAAATTTTTTTCTATTAATTCATTCGCTACATCAGGCAAAGTAATGATCATATCTCCTTGAAAACCTGGCACACCATCTAAAGATGAATGTTCTACTTCTAACGGAAAGTTATTTTCTTTAACAACTTCATTGACTTTGATCTTTAGCATCAAACTTGATCCTACTCCTGCACGGCAAGCTACTAAAGCTTTATGACTATTCATGTTTATTCTCTCCTTCTGCTTTTTCAATATAGTTTTTAAATTCTTCTCTAGATGAAACGACTTTGATAAATTTTAGAAAATCTGGATTTCCTAATAAATTTGCCAATTCTGATAGCAATTCAATATGCGCTTGGTTATTCTTGGCGCTTAATGAAAAAAGATATTTAACTGGATCATTGGTGCGATGACCTGAAGTAACTGGGGTCTTCAATCGCATAAATCCAATAGCTACATCTTTTGCTCCACTTTCCACCGTTGCATGAGGTAAAGCAATATTTTCAGTAATAACGATATATGGACCGGTCTCTTCGTAAATCTTCAAAATTGTTTCGACATATTTTTCAGTTACTACATCTGCTTCTAAGAAAGGTTGCAAAGCTTTTCTTATTGCTTCTTCAAAGTTATTTGCCTGAACATCTAGTTGAATATATTCATCTTTGATTACTTTACTTAACACTTATTTCGCCTCTATTTCATTTATTACTTATGCACGTCTATACTATAAGTTACTCTGCCTTACTTGACAATATAAACTGGGTTCACTTTTTTATAGTGAAAAAACAAAAAGCGTGCTCTAATGGGAATTTATTCTTATTTTCTGTGCCAAGAGCGTTTGACCCATAAAAAAATAGCCTTCTCTCAAAAAAACAGTTCGTTTTTTCTTCCCTATAAAAGAAAAAACGAACCAAAATAAGGCTGGGGCAGAAGTGCTTCACTCTGAGAAATAAGCCGAAATTCACGAAAATTATTTTTCAAATTTTTGTGAATTTCGGCTTATTTAAGAAGGAGTTGCTTCTACCCCCGCCGTTTATTCATTTTTAAAGAATGAGACAAAAGTGTTTCTTACTTTTATCCCACGCTCATTTTGATTCTACATAAATTCAAAATAAAAAAACCTTTACCCTATACTTGAAGTTAGGATAAAAGCTTTTTATTTTCGGTCAATCATCACTTCAGAAAACCAATCATCGAAAAATGATCACCCATTCGCAATCAGTTTGATTCACTTAAGGAATCTTTTAAGGAGATTGCTTCTCCGTTACGTTTCCGCGCGCTTAATTCCCCAATCGCTGTGAATAACAGATCACTAGAAGAGTTCAAAGCTGTTTCTACCGAATCTTGGATCACACCGATAATAAATCCTATCCCTACAACTTGCATTGCAATCTCATTCGAAATACCAAACAAGCTGCAAGCCAAAGGAATCAATAGCAACGAACCTCCCGCAACGCCTGAAGCTCCACAAGCAGCAATGGCTGCCAACAGACTAAGGATCAATTTTGAAGCAAAGGACGCTTCGATCCCTAATGTTTGTACCGTCGTCAATGTCATCACGGTAATCGTTACAGCAGCGCCCCCATATTGATGGTCGCTCCAACGTAATCGAGATCGCATAGGATTCCTTTGTTAATTTCAATCGTTCGGCTAACATCATATTGATAGGAATGTTGGCTGCTGAACTACGTGTAAAGAAGGCGGGAACCGCACTTTCTTTTAAGCAAAAGAAAATCAATGGATAGGGATTTTCTTTGATAAATAAGAAAGTCAGAAGCGGATAAACAACTAAAGCGACAAATAACATGGTTCCTACTAATACCAGAACTAGTTGAAGATATTCTGCTAAGCCAGACAACCCTGTCGTTGAGATCGATTGATAAACTAATCCTAGGATACCGATCGGTGCAAACGCAATGATCAGCTGCACTACGTATGACAAGGCTACAGAAACTTGATCCACGACTTCTTTAGTTGTTTCCGTATGACTACGCAAAGCCAGCCCTAACAAGACGGCCCAGAACAAAACGCCTAAATAATTTGATTCAATGATTGCTTGGATCGGGTTTTGTGTCACGTTAGTCAACATCGTAGATAAGACACTGCCGATATTTTGTGGCGCCTTTTCAGAGACCTGTTCTTGCAAAGTGATTGGGATCGTAAAAATCGAACTAACGACTACTGCAACTAACGCAGAGAGGAACGTTCCACCTAAGTATAAAAATAAAATAGGTTTGACATAGGTTTCATTCCCAACTTTATGTTTTGCAATCGAAGCTGCCGTCAGAAAAAATACCAAGAGAGGAGCAATGGCTTTTAAGCAACTGACAAATACAGTCCCCAATATGGTGATAAACGTCCATGAGGGTAAAAAAATACCAACTATAATACCAACTATGATACCGCAACTAATTCGTTGAACTAAAGACATATCCAAAAACTTATCTAACAAATAATCACCCCTATATAGTTTAACCATCATTTTAACATCTCTAAAATAGAAATAAAAGATAAACTTTCTAAAAATTCAAACTATTAAAGAGGATCGGACAGAAGCGTTTAAATCCGAGAAATAAGAAGGAGTTGCTTCTGCTCCCACCGTTTATTCTTTTTTAAAGAATGAGTCAAAAGTGTTTCTTACTTTTGTCCCACGTTCGTGGGGAAAAAATTAACGAAATGATGATTTATTGATTTGAAATAAAGAATAGGTTAGATTCTAGGCGGAATTCATCAGTAGTCTTGTTCTTGTAGACTTTCAATAAATCCATTTTTTGAATGATTTTTTCTGTTACTGAAACACTACGGGTACAAAGGGCATTTTTAATTTTGTGTTATTTCATTATTACTCATCTCTCATTACAACAACATTGTACTGTCAAAAAAATCCTCATTTATGATACGGAGCTGGGTATCATGAGTGAATGATATTTATAAATCACTGGATATTGAAGTATATTCTGTTTTCTCAACTTATTTAGTCAGATTTTTTAATGAAGATTTTTTGAGTAAAATTTCTATAATTCCTACTTATTGAAAAGTAGTTTGTAGTGCTGCTTCTACCTCTCTCATCTGTTCTACAAATTCCAAATAACTTGACGCAGCTTGCGGAATGAAAAAATGATATGTGAATATTTCTCCTCCTAGCCCGCTTAATATGCCTATTTTTTTATACCCATGATTTGCAGGAAGGGGATCGGAAGTAGGTTGCAGAAAGCCGCCTTTCATAATCTGTAGGAAACCGGACATCAAAACGGATTATTTTACTTGTCACATTTGTATTTTCTTGTGATGAAGTGCCAAATACATTATTTACTTGAGTGACATTCTCATTGTCCTGTCTGATATTGCTTCGTATAAAAGTACCAGATCCACGTCTCGTATATAACAAACCTTCATCAATAAGGAGTTGTATAGCTTTGCGGATAGTAACACAGCTTGTTTTAAACTCTCTAGCCAGACTTTCTTGCTCAGGTAATTTAGAACCTTCCTGATATTTTCCCTCAACGATCCTCTCTTTTAGAGCCAAGGCTATTTCTTTATATTTTGGCATATTTTCCCCTCATTTCATTGATCCTACAAAAAAATTAGTATATATACAAATTTTTGTAAAGTATATATACTAATAAATACAAAAATATTTTTATTGTTGGATACAGAAATCTATTTTTAACTGGGGATATCTTTGCCAGCTAATATCTTTGAGACTACACCTATCTTCATCTAAATGGATCAATTACTCGCTTTTTCCATTGACCTTCGTGGTACTTCTGCTTTCTGATAGTAAAAAACATTACTGAATGATCTTACTATATAACATACAGCGGAGATCTACTTCTTTATTAAGGATCTTCATGACGATATCTTTTTCTTTTTTCCGTTCGAAACCGCGTCGTTCATAAAATTGATACGTACAGCCGCTATCCGTGAACAGAAATACTTCTTTTCCTTGCTCTCGGCGTTCAAATTCTTTTAATAATTTACTACCGATCCCCTTGATCTTTAAATCAGGGTTGGCAGCTAAAAAGACAATTTCTCCATCTGGGGAATGTTTTTTTAAATAGTCTGAAAGCAATTCTTCATTGGTGTCGTCATACCCGCCTTTGCTGTCTTTCACAAATGCATTTTGTAAGAAATCAAATAGTTTAACATATAACTTTTAACTAAATGAATGATGCTTTTTTGATTTTCCTTTGATGTCTGCTAATAAAACACCTGCCAGCTCATCATCCGCATATAAAGCAATGATTTGTGTCGCGCGATTCAATTCTAGATACCAAAAGTATCTTCCATAAAGATTCAAAAGGAGTTTGTTCTTGGTATACCAATCAAAGTGCATACCTTTAATCGCGAATTGAATGGCTTTTTTGTAGTCTTTCTTTTCCAGTTGCTTAAAGGCTAATTCCATCACTTATTCTCCTATTCTTTAAATATTGATATGCTATACTTATATTATAATAGACAAGGTGTCGGTTATCTATGTTCAGATAGCGGTGAAATTGTCGGATAACCGACACAATTCCTTGATTATGTTGATTAGGAGGCTGCAAAATGAAAAAAGAGGATCGCCGCGTCAAAAAAACAGAAAAAGCGTTAGCAGAAGCATTATCAAAATTATTAGTAGATAAAAAAATTCAAAACATCACCATCCGTGAACTGACCGAAACTGCTGATCTTCACCGTTCGACATTTTATACACATTATACGGATATCTATGATCTTTATGAAAAACTGGAAAATAGCTTTTTCCAAGACTTGGATGAAATCATTTCCTACGATACGACACATAGCTACGAGGATCTATACGCTCATTTGATCGACTATGTCTATACGAATACGTTCGTATACAAGTTATTCGTCATCAACCACGGAGATATCCAATTTCAAAAGAGATTAAATAATCTGATCGAAGAAAATTATTTAAAAATCTGGCTACAAGAAGACAAAAAAACCGTGATCACAGAAGAAATGCGTTACTTCACCATCTACCATATCCAAGGGTGCCTCTCCGTTTTAAATCATTGGGTAGAAAGCAATTTTGCATACTCTAAGAAAAAAATGCTGACCTTCTTGCGCTTATTGAACGACAACATAGAACCTATCATGCCTTAAAAACAAACGAAAAAGGAAGCGTCGGGACGCTTCCTTTAAACAAAAATCCAATAAAATGATCTTGTGTATTTCCAATTATTTAGTAATGTCTCCGCTATCCTCAGATAACTTCGGTATTTTTCGAATGCCCAAAATAGTTAATAAAGCACCCAGCACCGCAAAACCAGTACCGAAAATCAGCATCTCCCATACACCGAAATGCTGCAGCAGACTGCCGCCCAAGACATTTCCTATCACCCCACCAAGAGTTGTGGCGATGATGATCATCGTTTGTCCAAATACACGATCATCATCCGCCAGAAATTGATTGAACAAATAAGCCGAAGCTGGAATAAACAAAGCGAAACTGAAGGCTTGTAGGAGATGCGTCATTTCCATCATCAGGATCGAACTGGCCAGTAGCATCATGAATCCTCTGACAGCAAATGAAATACTGGCAACAGACAGCCAAAATTTGCTGGATTTCTTTTTTGACAAGCTGTTCAAAAAAGATCATTCCCGGTAATTCGCATAAAGCGGCGATCATCAATGCGATGCCAACTTCTTTACTGCCACCGTGGATATTTTCAAAGATCTGTGCCAAAAAGCTGTTGATCATGGTGTGGAAAGTAAAAAGAAAACTGAAACCTAAAAACAACAAAATCAGGAAAGGATATTTTTTTCTCAAAGAAACTGAGCGATCCTGTTCTTTTGTCATAGGAAAAACTTCTTGATTTTTTACATCCGGCAGCAGATGCAAAATAACGAAAAATATCACTGCTTCAACTATAACCAAGATCGGCAAAATCGCGGCAGAATAAATCGCTAACAGCTGTCCCAGTAAAAAAGAAGTTACAACATAAGAAAATGAACCACCAGCTCTTGAAAAGCCAAAGTTGATCCTGTAGCCGGTATTTGAATACTCAAATGCCAGCGCATTGAGAAATGATTGCATAGAAACTACTAAAATCCCACCCAAGATATAAGTAATGATCGGCAAATTCGGAATCAATACCCCAGCTAAGAGAATCACTCCTAATCCTGCTATCATCGTCTTCAGCACGGTGATCAGTGGGATCTTTCTTTTCTTGATGATCACTTGACTGATAAAAGGCTGAAGCACCGTTGAAACAATATTGACCAATGCTAAGATCCCTCCGATTTTAGCTGGATCAATCTTGAAATAAATCAAAAACAATGTCGCAAACCCATAGACAGAACAAAACATCATCCAATAGAGAAATTGCAAACTTGTATAATAAAAACGAATCATTTTTCCGCTTGTTTGATCGCGCATACATCTCCCACCTTATTGGTTTTTCTTTAGCAATTTACTATAGCATACTTGTAGGGGTTTTACTATTTTTAAAAGTGGTGAAGAACTATGGAAATTAGGGTAGATTACAATATGCGTTGATCAATTAAAACATCTGTTAATAAAGACGGAAAAAAGATCATAGAAGCATCGTACTTTTTTAGCATACTAGCTTGGTCATTTTTTTCTGGAATTGAAGAAAATATATATATTCTAAAAACTATCCATCATCTCTTAGATTACGAGCTTTTTTTGCTGCAAAGGAAGTTAAAAAAAGCAGGGATCGAGTAATCGATTCCTGCTATATCTTGTACCAATATATTTCTTTCCAAAACTTAATATACATTGTATACTTCAATCAATATGATTCATTAAAACAAGTTTCATTATTCGTGATAAAGAAATCATAATTTCGGTAGTAGAATCATTCATTATCTTTTTTTACAACTGCTCTTTTTTCTTCCGAACTTTGATCTAAAGTAATTTTGGAATGGATATCAAGTTCTTGAAAGACATCCATCATTTCAGTTTGATCTTTATCAAAAATCATTGAAAAAGAATTATTCTTGCTTTTGTAAAATGAAATAAATGATTTATCGTCACCTAGTTTTTCTACTTGGACTTGAGGATATCGATTAAAGTTACCGTTCAATACTCCAAATCTAACAACAGAATCTTTTGCTAGACCCTCCTTCAAAAAACCATTGATCAAAATGACAGAAGCAAAAGCAACCAGTTTAATCTGATCAGTAAGATGTTCCGGCCAGAAAATCAACAGGATGGCGACTGTCAGTAAAATACTCAAACTCTTCCTTACAGGACTACTCTGAGCAAACACGATAATTTTCTTTTGATCGATTATTTGCAAAATAATCAGCAGTCCTAAAAAAACTGTGATCATAAGTGCTTCTGCCATCTTTCATCATCCTTTATTTTCATTTATCACCACTCAGCGATCGTACCGTCATAATTTTTCCATTGCGGATTGGTCCAAATCAAACCTTCTTGTGCAATTTCTTTGATTTTGTCTTCATCCATTTCCAAGCCCAGACCTGGTTTTGAAGGTAGATCTACGTAGCCGTCTTTATATTGGAAAACTTCTTTGTTCTTCACAAAATCTAACAGATCAAAACCTTTGTTATAGTGGATCCCTAAGCTTTGTTCTTGGATAAAGACGTTTGGCGTACATGAGTCTACTTGCAGAGTTGCTGCTAGTGCAACAGGACCATATGGCGCATGAGGCGCAACAGCCATGTCGTAAGCTTCCGCCATCGCTGCGATTTTACGGGTTTCCAAGATTCCCCCACAAAGAGCCACATCTGGTTGGATAATATCAACAGTACCTTGTTTAAAGAGGTTCTTGAATTGCCAACGAGTGTACAAGCGTTCACCAGTAGCTAATGGTACAGCCACAGAATCAGCTACTTCTTTAAAGTGTTCTTCATTTTCAGGTAAAACGACTTCTTCCAAAAACATTGGATGGAATGGCTCCAAAGCTTTTGCTAGCACTTTTGCCATCGGTTTATGGACCCGTCCATGAAAATCAACACCAATATCCATTGCATCACCAAAACGTTCGCGAATAGATGCAACTCGTTCCACCACTTCATCAACTTTTTGGTAGGAATCGATATAATGCAGCTCTTCTGTCGCGTTCATCTTGACGGCCGTAAAGCCCCGATCAAACCGATCTTGTGCTTGTTCTGCAACTTCACTTGGTCGATCTCCACCAATCCAAGAATAAACCTTGATTTTATCACGTGCTGCACCGCCCAATAATTCATAAACCGGAACATTAAACGCTTTTCCTTTGATATCCCACAGAGCCATTTCTAAACCCGAAACGATGGTTCCATTAATAGGACCGCCTCGGAAGAAAGATCGATGCATTTCTTGGAAGAGGCGCTCGATTTCAAACGGATTACGTCCAATCAGCCGGTTTCCTATCTCATAAGCTCCAGCAACAACCGTTTCTGTTTTAGTTCCTGAGATCATTTCTCCCCAGCCTTCGATTCCTTCGTCAGTCGAGATCTTAACAAAAATCCATCTTGGTTTTACTTTATACACTGTGACATCTGAAATTTTCAATTTAAACCCTCCTACTATTGTGCCTTCAATGGTTCATCCATTTCATGATTAACTTTTTTGATACCATCGAAGTAATACCATGCGCCCGCAAAGGCTAATAACAACACTGGAATACCGATGATTGGTTTGTAAGCAAATGCGATAAATACCAAATAACTTTGGATCATGGAAGTCGCAGCAAATGATGAGATTAACATTGAAGAAGTTCCTAAGTTAATACCAACCGATTTGGCAATTGCTGTCAGCATTGGCGCAGTAGCTGACCCACACCATAGCAATGAAGCTGTCACAACTAAGCCAATAATGATATTTTTTAATAAATTACCACGAGTCAAGGCAACGACCATTGCCACGCGGAAAGGAACAACCGCTAAATCTGCGAATGGTAACACACGGTTTCCTGGCAATACTAAAGCTAATGCAATCGTTAGTGGAATAATGATCAATGCTGTTGTGATAACATCTGGATTACCTACAACAACTGCAGCATCCAATCCGATAAATAAACGTGTACCTTTGAATTTTTTTTGTGACCATTTTTGTGCAGCATCTGAAATTGGCATCAATCCTTCCATAAATAATGAAGTCATCTTAGGAATCAAAACCAAAACAGCTGACATGCTGACACCTAATTGTAAAACCGCTTTGATATCATAGCCGGCTAAAACACCAATCACCATCCCGATAACTAACCCCATGATCATAGAATCACCAAAAAATCCCAAATATTTTTGTGCATCTTTGATGGTGAATTTTGATTTTCTGAATAACGGGATACGATCCAGCAGCCAATTTAACGGCCAAGCAATAACCAGTGATGAGAGCGCAGAAACAGTTGGTAAAGAAACACCAGGGATTCCGAAGAAACTTTCTACCATCGGTTGCGACCAGTCTGAAATCTTAAAAGTCGCAATTGCCATCACTACTGATGCACCTACACCTAAGAAGACATTCTTAGTCACAAAATACACCATAACACCAACGATTGCCATATGGTGATAGTTCCAGATATCAACATCCAGCGTATGTGTACGTTTCAAAATCAGCAAAACGATATTGACCAATAGAATGGCAAAAATCAAGATTGGAATGATTGGCGATGCCCAAGTAACAGCCGCAATCGAACCCCACCCAACATCCAAAGCATCTAGTTTAACACCAGTTCGATCAACCATCGCCTTGGCAGCTGGTCCAACATTGGTCGTCATAAAGTCCAATATCAACTTGATCCCGGCAAAACCGATACCTAATGTCAAACCTGATTTAAAAGCACGAGAAATCTTTAACCCAAAAATCAAACCAATAATCGTGATGATGACTGGCAACATAACTGTTGGTCCAGCGTCAATAAAGAAGTTAAAGACGTTCATAATGATTTTCATTTTTTCAGCTCCTTTGATCAGCTATTATTTCAGTAAGTTCAAAATCTCTTCCATTGTTTGATCGGCACCGATACCTGTTAAAATCGGCATCCCTTTGATTACTGGTACACCACCTGTTTGACCATCAAATTGACCAGTCGTCACCAATAGATCATAGTCTTGAACTTTTCCTGGAACTTCCATCAATTTTGTTTGAGTCGTTGAAACATCAATGCCATGTTGTTGCAAATACTCTCTAACTTTTGTTGCTACTACTGTTGAAGTGGCGATACCATTTCCGCATGCTACTAAAATTCGTTTCATTATGATTTCCTCCTTATATTAAAAAACCGCTTTCTTTAATAGTTCTAATAATTCAGTATCATTGCCTGCTCTGATCATTTCTTGCCGCAGTGGCTCATCTTGTATGATTCCAACAATTTTTTGTAACATTTCAACTTGCCCATGTGGTTCCCCAATCGCCATCATGATCACAATTTGGATTGGTAACTGCTCATTGTTATTTTCCATATTATGAAATAGGACCGGATCTTTAAGAGTCGCAATTGCTAAAGTTGTTTTATTGACCATTTCATAGTTTGCATGGGGAATTGCGATTCCTGGTGGTGTTGATGGTAATCCAGTAGGGTATTCTTTTTCCCGTTCTTGGATTGCTTGAATATATTCCTCCTTCACGTAGTTTTTTTTGTACATCTCGCTTGCCAAAAACGCTAAGACTTCACTATCTGTTTTTGCTTGAACATTTCGAAAAACGAGTTCCTCATTCAAATAAAGTTCCAAAGGCCTCACTCCTATTTAATAACCTCAATTAATTCTTTCATCGAACGTGCTAAGTTTTTAACATTTAGCTCTTCGATGTCTTGTTTGTTGAACATACCGGAACCAAGACCTAAATAGCTAGCACCTTGTTCAAAAAACTCTTTCGCATTCTCCTTACTGATTCCACCAACCCCCATTAGTGGTAACTTACCTAAAGGTGCTTGAATATCCTTGAAAAAACGCGGAGTAACAACCGCTGCAGGAAATACTTTTACAATATCAGCTCCTTCTTTAAACATACGGTCGACTTCTGAAGGAGTCATTGCGGCAGGTACCGCCAATAATCCTTTCTTATTGGCGTAAGACAACATTTCTTTTGTGAACATATGTGGTCCTAATAAAAATTTTGCACCAGCCTCATAGCAGGCTTGGGCTTGTTCTAATGTCCTTACCGTCCCAGCGCCGATATAAGTCGTGTCACCATAACGTTGATTTAGTTCATGTATATTTTCAAGAGCTCCTTTTGTGTTCATTGTCATCTCTACGGCAAATTGATGGTCAAATTCCTGCATTGCTTGTAAAATAGCATCTGCCTGATCAAAAGTATAACCACGCATGATCACTGTCAATTTAGGATAATCTGCTAGTCTCATGTTTTCCTCCTTAAGATCTTTGTCTTAATAGTTGATAAACTGTCTTTTCGTCATCAGCAATCAATAACTGCTCAATCAATGAATCATCTTTGGCGATATCAGCGATTTGATTGATGGCTCGCAGATGCTTCGTTAAATCAAAAAATGAAAGCGGCAAAATCAAGCTGACATCTTCACCATTAGGAAATCGTATCGGCTTTTTACAAACTAAAATGCTGACACCGTCACTGATTACACCTTTATCGACCGTTGTATGGGGAATGCAAGTCTTCATTCCCAAGTAACCTGCATATCCCGGTTGTCTGATTTGATCCAAGCAATCAGCGATAAAACGCGAGTCAATGATTTGATGTTCCAATAACGGTCGGCAAGCCACCTCCACTGCTCGTTCCCAAGACATCTCTTCTTCAACGATTTGTACATAACTCGGCCGCAAGTAATAAGTCAATGAAGGCAATACCTTGAAGTTGTCCAGCGGCGTGCTTCCATCTTCCTTGATCAAAAAGTACTGCAGTTCTTCTCGCAACGAAACTGGATTGGTGATATTTGCATATTTCCTAATGATTGTTAACAATTCATCCATTGCTCGATCAACCTTAGTAATTCCTAAATCACTCAAAACTCGATATCGTAAACTGATTTGTTGCTGATATGTCATGATTGGCTCGATCATAAACTGCAGCATAGAACTTTTTAGTGGCGTCGTAGTAAAGACCAGATCATAATCAGCTTCAAATTTGTAGAAATCACGCACAGATAGGGAAGCTAAAAAATGGATCTCTGGAAAAAGTTTTTCCATATTGGCTCGTACTAACTTTGAGACCATGACACCATTAGTACAAACAACTACAGCCCTTTGTCGTTGCTTATTCAATTTATTATGATTACTTAATTGATAGCCAAAGTAATAGGATAAAAGATCTAATTCATCATTTGGAAAGGCCTTATTTAGCCAATTCTCAATAGGAATAATCAATTCTTTCATCAAATCAATCAAAATCGCATGATTACTATCCTTGATCAGACTATCTATTGAATAAACTCCTAAACTCAAGTTATAGCGTATTCGAAAACAGGCTGGACGCAGATGACTCAGTATCCTACGTTCAAAGTCTTCTCGGTCATCGATCAAAATCAACGTTTGATTTTGGAAATTTTCAACCATTTGGCTGATCAATTTTCGCAATTCTTGATCCGAATCATAATTTTGAGTAGTTTTGCTCTCAAAAATATTGGAAGTTAAAAATAATAACGTGAACCACTCCATATAACTTTTGGATAGACTCCAACCTGTTTCATGTACCAAGATCATCAGCATTCGGAATTCAGGAGTATCCGTCACATCATCGGGAAAAAACGCGTGCTTATCTGACATCTTGATCCCACGGCTTACTAAAAATCTCGCTGATGTCTGCAAATAGTCTACCGACTCATCAGAATAACTAAGATGCAACATTTGTTCCATGTTATGGATCAAATGGACGATTTCTTCTTCAGAAACATCTTGTGCCAATTTTCTGCGAATCATTTCTCGGCGAAAAATCGGATACCGTTTTACTAGATCCGATAACAGCTGTAAGATACGGTGTTCCGAACCAACCAATTGGTAACCATTCATCCGATTATATCGAATTGTCAGACTATAATTTCTGATGAACGGTTCCGTTCGTTTGATATCTTCCATAACAGTCGTCTTACTAACATCAACCGCATCTACCAAATGATCTAGACTGATGTAATCGATATTAGCGATCAGAGTCATCACTATCAATGCTTGTCTTTCACTATCAGTGAGAACGACAAGTTCCTGATCATCACCTATGTCGTAATCAGGCTGTGATATCATTTGGATAACCTCGATTGGTACCGTAATATTTCCAGAATGACTTCTCTGAATTAACGGAATGTTCTTTGTTTTCAATTCTTCATTAAATTGATTGATCGCGTAATTGATTTGACGACGTGTCAAATCAAGTTCACTTGTTAAAGTGGAAAGTTTCATTTCAGGGTTTTTAATAATCAGTTTGAGTATTTCACGAATTCGTTTATTCATTTTGACTATCCTCCTGACAAAATCATTATATACTTGTTCACATACGTTTCCGGAAAGCTTTCATCACGTTTTTTGTCACACTTGGTTTAATGTTTTGTCACACTAACAGCTATTTTTAAAATGAACGCTGTTATATCAAATGTAACATGGTATGACAATTATTTTAGGGCTAATGTGAATATTGGATGCTTTAGTAAATAAACACGGGACGTTGCTTCTTCAACACATTAAAGTATCTATTCCGTAACTAAATCAAGTCAGTCTAATTGAAAAAGAATAATATTAAACTGCTAAAAACAATGCTTTTGGGAGCGTCAATAATTTTGTGTAAATGGTTCTTCCCTACTGTAGATTGTTTCCAATTCTCCATCGGTTGACTCAGCATTTGTTCGAGCTCGCCTTCGGCCTGTTGGAAACCTTTATGACTGCGACCTAGGAATTTTTGGTTGTAAGTATCAAAAGACGAGACTAAGAAACGTTCCATCGACTCTTCATTTTGGAACTGTTCCTTGCGGTGGCTGTATTTCTTGATTTGCTTATTAAAGGATTCAATCAAGTTCGTAGAGTAAATAGTCTTGCGTATGGCTAATGGGAAATCATAGAAAGTGAGCAGGTAATCGTTCGAAAGGATCGATTCCACCATTTTTGGATAACTGGTTTTCCATTTTTCCGCAAAAGCACCACGTGCTTCCAATGCCGCCTTTTTAGATGACGCTTGATACACCATTTTAAAATCATCACAGACTTCCTTACGATCATCGACACGCACTTTGTGACTGATATTACGGGAAACGTGCACACAGCAATGTTGAAAACGGGCTTTGGGGTAGAACCGCTGCACGGCCCCTGCCATCCCCTTTAAGCCATCCGTGATGAAAAGGAGGACGTTTTTCACGCCACGTTCCTGGAGGTCTATTAAAATCTCTTCCCAAATCGTGATAGATTCAGTTGGTGCAATCGCATAGCTCAACACTTCCTTTGAACCGTCCGGGCGAATGCCAACTGCGATATGAATGGCTTCCTTGGCGACGGTTTTCCGCTTTAAAGGGATATAGGTTGCGTCCATATAAATAGCGGCATAACGGTCATGAAGCTCACGTTCCTTAAATGAAGTGACTTCTTCCGTAAATGATTTAGTCATATTGGACATGGTTTGGGGCGTGTAGTGATGCCCATACATTTTCTCAATCAAGTCTGCGATTTCCGACATGGTAATACCTTTTCGGAAGAGGTGAATGACGGTCTCCTCTAAGGTATCATTCGTCCGTCTATAAGCAGGAACAGTCTGTTGCTTGAACTCGCCGTTGCGGTCGCGCGGAATCTGGAGATGAAGTTCCCCGTACTCGGTCTTGACCGTACGGTCATAGGAGCCGTTACGAGAATTACCCGTGTTAAAACCAATGCGATCGTACTTTTCGTAATCGAGGAAAGCCGTTAACTCCGTTTTGAGAAGCGTATTGACAGCTTTTTCCAAATGGACACGGAATAATTCATTCAAATCGCCTTTTTACTGATAAAACGATAAAATGATAGTGGTTCGTTTGTTGCATACTCATTTAATAGATGTTGAATTAAAATATAGTTCTTCGAATAATTACTTTTTGATTTAACATCTGCTTCACCACTTACTAGAATACTAGCAAATTCTTCATTCCCCTCGTCCCACATTACTCGAGACATAATCAGAATTTTATCTGGTTTAACCTCACCTGTTAAGTCATCTTGTTCCCATAACGCAGGTTCAATTTGGCTTTTCAAGAATAAAGCTTCCTTTTCACAACTATTTTCTAATTTAGCATAGATAGCTCTCAAAAATAAAAATAGCGTAGTTATCCTTTGCTGTCCATCAATGATTTCTTGCTCGTTATGATCATTTTCATAAGCCACAATGCTTCCCAAAAAGTAAGTACTCTCGTTATTGTTTGCTGTGTACTCCGCTAAATCATCAAACAGTACTTGGATTTGCTCGTCAGTCCAAGCATAGGGACGTTGATATTCTGGAATAACAAATTTTTTGATCTTCCCAGTTTCAAGAAACTGCTTCACGCTTTGTTTGTTCACTTCAATTGTGGTTGACATATTTTAAACTTCCGAGACAACACTGTTTATAAAAATAAATCTATTTCCTTTATTCTAACATAGCTGATATGACAGAGTTCAGACAATTTAGTATGTAACAAATTTTTCAGCGCTTTCTTAAAAGCAAACAATACAACTTCTCCTTTATTTTTGAGAGAAATTGTATTGCTTAATCCTTATTTATACAAGTTATTTCGTCCGTAATAACTTGTATAAATCTCTAGCAACTAATGTATATACTAGATCAAAGTACCTATCATCATGCCCAAACATTTTCTCAAAAGCTGCATTGTTTTTCTCATACTGCTCCATCACCTTATCTTTAAATACATCAGGGAACAGCGATTTTTCAAACATCTGAGCATCGTTATTCTTAGCCATGCTGACAACCTTCAAATCTGGGTTATCTGCAAATGACCGATACAAAATCTCTACTAATACTCGATCTCCTTCATCAAAATCATTAGGAAATCGTTCATTGATTTTATGAATGATTTCTTCTAGTGAGTCTCGTTCATCCGGCGGTTTGATTCCTGCATCAATTGTCTTTGGATTTACTAGCTCGCCTTCTTTATTCACTAGATGAATTTCACCGGAAAAATCCTGACGTAACTTATAATATTCCAACTTTACTTTATCAGAAATATCAATATTCTCTCGTGTTTCTTTAGGTAGAAACTTCAGCAAGTATCCAGTAAAAATCCGCTCCTCCAATAATTCCATATCGAATAACCGATCAAGTTGTGAAATATAATCATACCACTTGCTAAAGTTACGTAGAGTCACCCGAAACTGGTACTGATTATCCTTATTCATTTCCTCATAGCGATCCATAATCGGCTTAAACATGCTAGAAATTCGTCCAAGCAAGCGCTCATTCTGTTGCTTTTGGGCTTGTTTCACCAATTTCATGACACGTTCAATATCACCTTGATTGTAAACATTAAATTTTCGTAGCTTGCTTTGAGTATCATAAATCAAGTTAACATTGATTTCTTCTCTCAAATTTGTTTGTTCATAAAAGGGTTGGAAAGCAGCTTCAATATCTTCAACATCATTTACAAAATCAAGAATAAAGGTATCCTTCTTCCCAGGCATTGTTCGATTGAGTCGTGATAAAGTCTGAACAGCTTTAACACCCTTTAACTTCTTATCGACAAACATGGTATGCAGCAACGGTTCATCAAAACCCGTTTGATATTTTTCAGCAACAATCAAGATATTAAAATTATCTGTATGGAAAGCTTCCTTTAATTGATTCTCCCGAACATTCTCACCAGATTTTGTGACATTCATCTTCGTTTCTGTATATTCAGTCTCTCCATCTACTACCAAACCAGAAAAAGCAACCAACACATTCAAATCATTATAACCTTTGTTCGCTATATATTTTTTAAATTCTTTCATATAGCGAACAGCGTGTAAGCGTGATGCGGTAACGACCATTGCTTTTGCCTGCCCACCAATAGCTGTACGAGTAACCGCTCGGAATTGCTCAACCATCACAGCCGTCTTTTGAGCAACTGCCCAAGGATGCAATGATTGGAAACGAACAATCGCTCGGGTTGCTTCACTCTTTGGTAATTCTGGGTTATCTTCAATTTCACGGGCAATTTTGTAGGAAGTACTATAGGTCATATAGTTCTTCAGCACATCTAAGATAAAGCCTTCCTCAATCGCCTGGCGCATCGAGTAAACATGAAAGGGTTCGAAATGCCCATCTGGTTGTTTCGTACCAAACATTTCCAATGTCTTTTCTTTCGGTGTAGCGGTAAAAGCAAAGAAACTTAAATTTTGATGTTTACCTTGTGCTGCCAATTGTTGAACTAGTTCATCTTCAGCATCTGGTAATACATCGTCAACTTCGCCTTCCAGTTCATAATACTCTTCCAAGGATTTAGATTTGTCCGAAAGAGCGGCTTTTAGCTTCTGGGCACTGTTCCCAGTTTGTGAAGAATGTGCCTCATCCACAATCACAGCAAAATTACGACCTTCCACTTGATCTACTTCCTGATAGATCACTGGGAACTTTTGCAAAGTGGTAATAATGATCTTACGCCCATCATTAATGGCTTCTTTTAAATCTTGAGAGGATTTGCGATCGTCAATCGTTTCTACCAAACCTGTCTGATGATCAAAGTTCATGATAGTATTTTGCAACTGGCGATCCAATACTGTTCGATCAGTCACAATAATAATTGATGAAAAAATTGGGTAGTTCAGTTGATCATGAATAGAGGCTAAATGGTATGCCAGCCATGCAATACTATTAGATTTTCCAGAACCAGCACTATGCTGGATCAAATAATTTTCTCCACTACCATGGCTTTTTACATCTGCAACCAATTTTCGAACCACATCTAACTGATGATAACGAGGAAAAATCAACGTTTTCTTTGTGACTTCTCTGTCGCCTTGCTTTTCTTTTTTAATCTCTAGATTCATAAAACGTTGGATAATATCCATCAAATTGTCTCTAGTAAGCACCTTTTCCCACAAGTAGGCAGTTGGGTAGCCATCTTTATTGGACGGATTGCCTGCTCCACCAACTCTTCCCGGCCCATTGGAACCTTGATTGAATGGCAAGAAGTACGTTTTTTTACCGTCCAACTTTGTCGTCATATAAACATCTGTATGGTCCACCGCAAAATAGACTAAGAAGCGGCGATTAAAACGAAATACCAATTCTTTTGGATCATGATCTTTTTGAAACTGGAGTTTGGCATTTTCTACTGTTTGACCAGTGTACTGGTTTTTCAATTCTAAAGCAACGAGCGGAATACCATTTAACGACAAAACCATATCAATGGTTTTATGGTTATTAGGACTGTAAGCAAACTGGCGAGTACAGGTAAAACTATTTGCTTCATACTTTTCCATCCTTTCATCATTCAGCTCTGAAGCAGGTTTGAAGTAAGCTACTTTAAAGCGCACACCGCGGTCTTTGATCCCATTGCGCAATACATGTAACATGCCGTGGGTTTCTACCTCTTGATTAAAGCGTTGAAGGAACTTGACTTCTCCATCATTGTTATAGTTTCGTTGGTGACGTACCCACTGTTTTGGTTGAGTCTTCTGGACAAAGCCTAGCAATTTTTGACAATCCAAACCAATTATGGGATCAAAGTTTGATTCATTGAATGTTTCTTTCTTCCATTTGCCATACGTAGTCAGTGAAGTCTCAATATCCTGCTCAAAACGAATTTCTTTGTTCTCTACCAAATGAATCACCTCCTAGGCTTCTTTTTTACCTGTTACGTATTCGTAGATGAGAGCTTTTTTATAACTCTCAAGTTCCATCAATTCAGCTATCTTATTATCAATCATTTGATTTATTATAATTCTTTTTTTATCCCGCGAATTGTAAAATTAAGTTAGAAAAATAAAAAGGCATTTATGGTACACTCAAATTGTATTTCCGACGAAAGAAAA
>NZ_JAHLRI010000030.1:0-26010 GCF_018919685.1 Enterococcus sp. S183_ASV_20 | reverse complement strand
ACAGCGTAAAGAAAGTCTTGATATAACTGATAGCCTACACGCAAAGCAGGGCTCCCTTTCAGTAAGCGATCCACAATATCGGTCTCTGTTAAATGAGCTTTGAAGCCAGGTCGCCAAAGGCGTCGAGTATAATCAAGCTTGCGTTCATCTTTTTGAAGAAGTTTCCAGTATCTTTTTAATTGCTTACCTAATTGATAGTGTTTTTGTTCTTTGCTTTTTAATAGTTGGTTCGTTTCTTTGATTCGATGATTGCGAAAGGTACGACCAATATGTTGGACGATGTGAAACCGGTCAATAATCAGCTGTGCTTTTGGAAACAGCTTTTTAACGAGCGATACATAAGGAGCGTACATATCAATCACGATCCATTCGACCGCTTCACGAATTTCTCGTGAAAAATGACTAAAATAACGTTTTAAAAAAGGCAGTTGTCGGTTCTCGACAATGTCCAATAAGCGCTGTGTTTGTCCATCCATCATGATGAAACTCATAGCACCTGAAACACCCCGAACTGATTTGAATTCATCAAAACAAAGTACCTTAGGTAACGGTGTCCGAAAAGGATTCAACGGACGATAAAATCGCTTCATAATACGGTAAACAGAAGAGACCGATAGATTTTTCTGAGCGGCGATCTCTGTCATTGAGGTATTTTTTTTCAGACGAGTCACGACAGACCAGCGGACTTTCTCACTGATGAAACAATGTTTTTTCGCAACAGAAGTATCTGCGACAAAGGTCCGCTGACAAGCTTTGCATTTGAAGCGTTGCTTTTTCAATTCGAGGTAGGTACGGTATTCAGAAACATCGTTCATTAACAACCGGACGGTTGTTGTACCCCAACGCACAATATCTGAAGCAATCTGGTGTTTACAGTGGATGCATTCTTGGGCTGTATAAATCAAGTTTCCACGATAAATATGACAGATTTGCCCTTTGTATTTTTCTTTTGTGAGACAATTTTCGTTAAAAGTAACTGATAAGTCTAGAATATCTAATGTTTCTTTGATAAGGTGAGTGTAAGACATCTTGATTCCTCCTTTTGGGTTGGTTCGCCAAATTAATTCTAAAGGATTTCAAGGTGTCTTTTCTATATGTTTTGGAAAATAAAAAAGATGCTGGTGTCATCCACCAACATCAAAAAGTATAGAGCCTAAAAAAAAGGATCGCCGTTTAGAGGCGATCCTTTTTTTATTTACGTTTTTGTTTTCCAGCATTGCGACCTTTATTGCCGTTTGCTTTTGGTTGGTTCGTTTTTTGCGTTACTTTGTTTGTTTCTTTTGGTGTCACATCCTTAATAGGAGTAACCACTTGTTTTGGTGGGTTATTTTTCAATTCTTCTTGTACTTGTTTTTTAATTCTTGGACGTAAGAGGATATTTGTGATGGCAGATTGAATACATGTGAAAATACCACCAACTACCCAGTAAAGCGCTACGCCTGCAGGTGAGCTAAAGGACATGAAAACAATCATTAATGGTGAAACAATCAGCATTGATTTCATTGTTTTCTTTTGTTCTTCAGGAATACCAATCATTGAAATATAACCTTGAGCTAAATAGGCTAAACCAGCTAATGCCACTAAAATCATATTTGGTTGCCCTAAATTCATTCCTAAGAAGCTTGCCGTGGCAATACCTTTTGTATAACGAGCAGCAAAGAACAGAGAAGAGAAAATAGGCATTTGAATTAATAAAGGCAAACAACCAATTCCGCCAACCATACTCACATTGTTTTCTTTATAAATCTTTTGTAGTTCTGCTTGTGCGGCCATTTGTTCTTCACGCGTACTTGCTTGTTTCATTTTTGCTTGTGCAACATCCACTTGGGGTTTGATTGCTTGCATTTTTTCCGTTTGGATAAAGCTTTTTTTCGATTGATGTAAGCCTAACGGTAAAATAATGATCCGTACAATAATGGTGATAAAAATAATCGCCCAACCATAGTTCCAATTAAAGTTATCGACAAGATAAGTAATTGCATTACTCATCGGTAAAACAAGGAAGTTATAGACAAAACCTTCACCAGTTGGTTGTCCATCTGCTCCTGTTTTCACACAGCCTGATAAAAACATTACTAAAAATAGTAAGCCAGAGCCGTAAAGCCATCGGTTTAATTTACGCATGTAATTCGGTCCTTTTCTAAAAAATTTTTACATGGTTAACTATACTTGAAACAGCGCTCTTTTTCAATCAAAATCGAAAAGAAGCTCTTACAAAAATCAATAAAAAGCAGGAACTACTTGCTGTTCAAGGCTTCTTCCCAAAGAAATCAATCGTTAGAAAGTAAGTTTATTGGATTACTTTAAATTGTTCCGTTTCTTCTAACAAAGGGTCTTCTTGAATATCAACATACGTTACACGTCCCGCTGGACTGGGGGAATCTTTGATTTTTTTGATAAATGTTTCCATTATGTCTTCAGGTGCAATTGCTGTGATTGAAACGGACCCGTCGTCTTCGTTCTTCACCGAACCAGTGACACCTAATTGATCTGCCACCATTTTTGTCATGTAGCGGAAGCCAACACCTTGGACACGTCCTTGTACATTCATTCTTAGTTTTTCCATGAGAGACACTTCCTTTGCTTTTTTCTTTATGATAGCGATTTTTCTTGGTTCTAGCAAGTATCCAAGCAAGCTAGAAGCATGCTATAATACAAAGGCGAGGTGACTTATGAAAGAAATTACATCAACGAAAAATAACCAATTAAAAGAATGGAAAAAATTACACAAAAAGAAGTACCGAGAAGAACTGAACCAATATATAATAGAAGGATTTCATTTAGTTGAAGAAGCTGTGAAGGCCAATGCCGATGTCCAGTGGATTTTGTTTAACCAAAGAGGTCAACAAGAATGGGGAACTTGGTTAGCTGAACAAGAAACAGAAAAATTAATTTTTGTAAGTGATGAGGTTTTAAATAGTTTGTCGGAGCTGCCAACTTCACAAGGAATTTTGGCAATTGTCACCTTGGAAACGCAACAAGAGCAGTCGCTTTCTTTTAAAGGTGGTTGGTTACTTTTAGATAATATCCAAGACCCTGGTAATGTTGGTACGATGATTCGCACAGCTGATGCAGCAGGTTTAGCAGGTGTGATTTTAGGCAAAGGCACAGCAGATATTTACAATACAAAAGTGTTGCGCTCAATGCAGGGAAGCCACTATCATTTACCAGTTCTCCAACGAGAGTTGACTGAAGTGGTTCAGGCATTCAAGAAGCAAGGTCTACCAGTTTTCGGTACAGAACTAAATGAAGCTGCGATTGCTTATTATGAACAAGAGGCAGTGGAAAATTATGCGTTGATTTTAGGCAATGAAGGTAGTGGAGTTTCGCCAGAATTGTTAGCAGAAACCACGAAAAATCTTTATATTCCAATGAAAGGTCAAGCAGAATCATTGAATGTCGCTATCGCAGCGGGTGTGTTAATGTTTTATTTTGAAAATAATCAATAACAGAAACGAGTGTCAAAAAATGCTGACTATCAAAAAGACAACCCAGTTAACAGAAAAAGAATTAGAAACCATTATGGCTATTTGGCTGCAAACGAATCTAGAAGCTCATCCATTTGTCGCACCAACTTATTGGCAAGAAAATAAGGCATTTGTCCGCGCTGCGTTGCCAAAAGCAACACTGATCTTAGCGGAAGAAGAGGATCAGATAATTGGGTTTTTAGGCTTAATGGATAACTATATCGCAGGAATTTTTATAAAAAAAGCGTTTCAAGGGAAGGGCATCGGTCAGAAATTACTTCAAGTAGCAAAAGAAGAACAGGACCTCTTATCTTTGGCTGTTTACAGGGAAAATCAAGCAGCTTATGCCTTTTATCAAAAACAAGGCTTTGTCCAACAAAAGCGAACCATCGATGAAACGGGAAACGAAGAATGTCATCTTGTTTGGCAAGCGCAGTAGGAGCGACATTTCTAGTTTTAAGGCTTGCTATTTTTCTGAAAATATCTTATACTGTTAAAGGTGTGATTTTCACACACGAAATCCACATTCTTTTCCATCTGCGAAGTGGTGCTACTACGGTAGTTCTTCAAGGAGTTGACGAAAAGAAGAGGAAAATAAAAACCAAACTGGAGGAAACACAACATGGCAGTAATTTCTATGAAACAATTACTAGAAGCCGGCGTACACTTTGGTCACCAAACTCGTCGCTGGAACCCAAAAATGAAGAAATATATCTTCACAGAAAGAAACGGTATCTACATCATTGACTTACAAAAAACAGTGAAATTAGTAGATGCAGCTTACGATTACATGAAAAACGTTGCAGAAGAAGGCGGCGTTGCTTTATTCGTAGGAACTAAAAAACAAGCACAAGAAGCAATCAAAGATGAAGCAATCCGCGCTGGTCAATACTATGTAAACCATCGCTGGTTAGGTGGTACGTTAACTAACTGGGATACAATCCAAAAACGTATTGCTCGCTTGAAAAAAATCAATGCAATGGAAGAAGACGGCACTTTCGAAGTTTTACCTAAGAAAGAAGTTGCTGGCTTAAACAAAGAACGTGAACGTTTAGAAAAATTCTTAGGTGGTATCGCTGATATGCCAAGAATTCCAGATGTAATGTACATCGTTGACCCACGTAAAGAACGCATTGCTGTTCAAGAAGCACACAAATTAAACATTCCAATCGTTGCAATGGTTGATACAAACTGTGATCCTGATGAGATCGATGTTGTAATCCCTTCAAATGATGATGCAATCCGCGCTGTGAAATTAATCACTGCTAAAATGGCTGACGCTTTCATCGAAGGTAACCAAGGGGAAGACCAAGCAACTGAAGAGTTATTCGTTGAAGAAACACCAGAAGCAACTTCAATCGAAGAAATCGTTGATGTTGTTGAAGGAAATAACGAATCAGCTGAATAATAATGATTACGGAGCTGTCTCAAAGGCTAGGCGACAAAAAGCCTGATTCTCCTTTGAGATAGCTTTTTTAAAAAGAATTGATAATATCCGAGGAGGACACAAATAATGGCAGACGTTACAGCTAAAATGGTAAAAGAATTACGCGATATGACTGGCGTTGGAATGATGGACGCTAAAAAAGCATTAGTAAAAGTAGAAGGCGACATGGAAAAAGCCGTAGACTTTTTACGTGAAAATGGTATGGCTAAAGCAGCGAAGAAAAATGACCGCATTGCGGCTGAAGGTTTAGCAAACGTAGCAACTGTAGGTAACGTTGCAGCAATCGTTGAAGTAAACTCAGAAACTGACTTCGTTTCTAAAAACGAAATGTTCCAAGATTTAGTTAAAGATATTGCGACTAAAGTTGCTGAAAACAAACCAGCTACGATGGAAGAAGCAATGGCTATTAAAACTGAAAAAGGCACAATCGAATCTGATTTAATCGAAGCAACAACTGTTATCGGTGAAAAAATCAGCTTCCGTCGTTTTGAAGTTGTCGAAAAAGCTGACAATGCTGCATTTGGCGCTTACTTACACATGGGTGGCCGTATTGCTGTATTAACAGTTATCGATGGCACAACTGACGAAGAAGTAGCGAAAGATGTTGCTATGCACATCGCGGCAATCAACCCTCGCTATGTCAACGAATCTCAAATTCCTCAAGAAGAATTAGAACACGAAAAAGCTGTGTTAACTGAACAAGCATTAAACGAAGGTAAACCAGCAAATATCGTTGAAAAAATGGTTGTTGGTCGTCTACAAAAATTCAAAGCAGAAATCGCTTTGGTTGACCAACCATTTGTTAAAGATCCAGATATGACTGTCGAAAAATTTGTTGCTTCTAAAGGCGGCGAAGTAAAATCATTCGTACGTTTTGAAGTTGGCGAAGGTATCGAAAAACGTGAAGATAACTTTGCGGATGAAGTAATGAGCCAAATGAAAAACTAAGAGCATCAAACGCTCGGTTGAAAAGCCGTGAATCATAAGTATCTAAACAGACAGCGATCCCCAAAGGAAGCTGCATAAATTGATTACTGCTTGATTCAAGGCAGTCTTTCAGCCATTTGGGAACGCATAACTTTGATATGCGCTCCCTTTTTTTAGGCAAAACCAGTGGATCGCACTGCTTGGTCTAAAAAATCATTTTGGTGAAAAGTCATCTAAATGAGGAATTGAATGATTTTTAGAGAATCTTGGAGGGAATTATGATGGTTAAACCTAAGTATCAACGTGTCGTATTAAAGTTAAGTGGAGAAGCGCTAGCCGGAGAAGACGGTTTTGGCATTAAACCACCAGTCATTAAAGAAATCGTCCAAGAAATTAAAGAGGTCCATGAATTAGGTATCGAAATGGCCATCGTGGTTGGCGGCGGAAACATTTGGCGTGGACAAATTGGTGCTCAAATGGGCATGGAACGTGCACAAGCTGATTATATGGGCATGTTAGCTACTGTGATGAATGCCTTAGCATTGCAAGATACATTAGAAAATCTTGGTGTGCCTACACGTGTTCAAACATCAATTGAAATGCGTCAAATTGCAGAACCATACATTCGTCGTCGTGCAGAACGTCATTTAGAAAAAGGCCGCGTTGTTATTTTTGCCGGAGGAACAGGAAATCCTTACTTCTCGACAGATACAACGGCTGCGTTACGAGCTGCAGAAGTAGATGCGGACGTCATCTTAATGGCGAAGAACAATGTTGATGGTGTTTATTCTGCGGATCCACGTGTGGATGAAACAGCGACAAAATTTGAAGAACTAACACATTTAGATGTTATTTCTAAAGGGCTACAAGTAATGGATTCAACAGCAAGCTCATTAAGTATGGATAACGATATTCCTTTAGTTGTCTTTAACCTAAATGAAGCAGGAAATATCCGTCGTGCCATCCTTGGTGAAAATATCGGAACAACTGTAAGGGGGAAATAAAGAATGTCTAAAGAAGTTTTAGCAACAGCCAAAGAAAAAATGACAAAAGCGGAAGAAAGCTTACGCCGTGAATTAGGTCAGATTCGTGCTGGTCGTGCGAACGCAAGTCTATTAGACCGTATTCAAGTAGAATATTATGGTGCACCAACACCAGTTAACCAATTAGCAAGTATCAATATCCCAGAAGCACGTGTATTAATGATTACACCGTTTGACAAAAATTCTATCGCTGACATTGAAAAAGCTATTCAAATGAGTGATATCGGCATTAGCCCAACCAATGATGGAAATGTCATCCGTTTAGTGATTCCACAATTAACGGAAGAACGTCGGAAAGAATTAGCCAAAGACGTGAAAAAAGAAGCGGAGAACTCAAAAGTTGCTGTCCGTAACGTTCGTCGTGATGCAATGGATGAGTTGAAAAAAGCTCAAAAAAATGGCGACATCACTGAAGATGAATTACGTTCATTTGAAAAAGATGTTCAAAAATTAACAGATGATAGCATCAAAAATATCGATGCGATTACTGCTGAAAAAGAACAAGAACTTTTAGAAGTATAAAACCAATCACTAATAAAAATTATTGAATCCAGAGAAGCAAATGCTCTGGATTTTTTTGTATAGATGATGAAGGCGTATCTCAACGCTCTCTTTGCGAAAGTCATTCTAAAGTAATTATTTAAGAAAACGCTTTCTTTAATAAATTTTTTTATTCTACCAGAATTTTTTTCTTTGTGTAGAGAGGATCACTTAAAAATATAGAGAAACTTTGAAATATCAGCCTTTTAAAATTTTCCTTCACAAATTGAATCCTAAAATTTGATGATAAGAGTTGTTATTTTTAGCAATTGTAATTTGCGATTCATTCTCAATTAGGCTAAAATGAGTGAGAACGGAAAAACGATTAAAACAAGTTGGAGGGAATTGTACATGTCTGTGTTAGAAATCAAAAATTTACACGTATCAATTGAAGATAAAAAGATTCTAAAAGGAGTCGATTTAACAATTAATACTGGAGAAATCCATGCAATTATGGGACCTAATGGAACTGGTAAATCTACTTTATCAGCAGCAATTATGGGAAATCCCAACTATGAAGTCACAGAAGGAGAAATTCTATTTGACGGCGTCAACGTTTTAGATTTAGAAGTAGACGAACGCGCTCGCCTAGGCTTATTCTTAGCAATGCAATACCCAAGTGAAATTCCAGGGATTACCAATGCTGAATTCATGCGTGCAGCAATCAATGCAAAACGTGACGAAGACAACAAAATGTCAGTCATGCAGTTCTTAAAAAAATTAGATAGCAAAATGGAATTATTAAATATGCCTGAAGAAATGGCTGAGCGTTACTTAAACGAAGGTTTTTCTGGCGGCGAGAAAAAACGAAATGAAATTTTACAATTATTGATGTTAGAGCCTACGTTTGCCATTTTAGATGAAATTGATTCAGGCTTAGATATCGATGCGTTAAAAGTAGTTTCTAAAGGGGTTAATGAAATGCGCGGCGAGAACTTTGGTGCGTTAATTATTACCCATTATCAACGCTTATTGAACTATATCACGCCAGATGTTGTTCATATCATGATGGAAGGCCGCGTTGTGAAAACCGGTGGGGCTGATTTGGCAAAACGTTTAGAAACAGAAGGCTATGCTGGTATCAGCCAAGAATTAGGTATTGATTACAAAGAAGAAGCGTAAGGAGGACAAGATAAATGAAAAAAGTAAATCTAATGGATTATCTTGACGAAGTCACCGCTTTTTCACTAGAACATGAAGAACCAGCTTGGATGACTGAATTGCGAACAACGGCTTTAAAAAACGCTGACGAAAGTGAGTTACCACATATTGATCGTGTGAAATTTCATCGTTGGCCTTTATTAAATGTTCACATGGAAAGTTATGTGCCTTCTGAAGGAAATGTCGCAAGTTTTGATCAAATGAAAGACAATCCTTTAATTGTTCAACAAGGATCTTTTCATGCTTTTGAGCAATTGCCAGCCTCATTAGCGGAACAAGGGGTAATTTTTACAGACATTTTTACTGCTTTACAAGAGCACCCAGAATTAGTTAAAGAATACTATATGACTAAAGCTGTATTACCAGAAGAAGATAAGCTGACAGCAGCTCATGCAGCTTTCATGAATAGTGGCGTTTTCTTATACGTTCCTAAAAACGTAGTGATTGAAGAGCCCATTGAATCTTTGTTTATTCAGGATTCAGATAGCAACCAACCTTTCTTTAAACATGTTTTAATCGTTGCAGATAATCATAGTGAATTCAGTTATTTAGAACGTTTTCAATCAACTGGTCATCACGCAGAGAAAGCTTCTGGAAATATCGTTGTGGAAGTGATTGCGAAAGATGGCGCAAAAGTTAAATACTCAGCTGTGGATCAATTAGGGCAAACTGTAACGACTTATATGAATCGTCGTGGCTATATTATGCGGGATGCCTCTGTTGATTGGGCTCTAGGCGTCATGAATGATGGCGATGTTGTTGCTGATTTTGATTCTGATTTAGTTGGCGAAGGCGCTCATTCAGAAGTTAAAGTCGTTGCAATTAGTGCAGGTAAACAAACACAAGGCATCGACACACGAGTGACAAACAAAGCGCCGCATTCAATTGGTCATATTTTACAACATGGAGTTATTCGTGAACGTGGTACTTTAACGTTTAACGGAATTGGCCACATTTTAAAAGGAGCAAAAGGAGCCGACGCACAACAAGAAAGTCGTGTTTTAATGTTGTCTGATAAAGCTCGTGGTGATGCCAATCCAATTCTTTTAATTGATGAAAATGAAGTGACTGCCGGACACGCAGCCAGCGTTGGTCGAGTAGATCCAGAAGAAATGTATTATTTAATGAGCCGCGGCTTGCGTAAAGAAGAAGCGGAACGTTTGGTGATTCGTGGCTTCCTAGGTTCTGTCATTACAGCAATTCCAGTTAAAGAAGTACAAAATGAATTTGTAGAAGTAATTGAAGGGAAGTTAAACGCATGATGGATGCAGCAACCATTCGTCAATCGTTTCCTATTTTATTTCAAGAAGTTAATGATGAACCGCTAGTTTATTTAGACAATGCTGCGACAACCCAAAAACCAACGGCAGTGTTAGATGTTTTACGACATTATTATGAAACCGATAATGCCAATGTTCATCGTGGGGTGCACACGTTAGCCGAACGAGCAACGAAGGACTATGAGGCCTCCCGCGAAAAGGTTCGCCAATTTATCCATGCCAAAGAAACAGCGGAAGTTTTATTTACACGAGGAACAACAACCAGTTTGAATTGGATTGCCAAAAGTTATGGTGACTTGGCAGTTACAGCCGGGGATGAAATCGTCATATCTTACATGGAACATCATTCAAACATTATTCCCTGGCAACAATTAGCTCAACGTACAGGGGCCATTTTGAAGTATATAGACGTCACTGAAGACGGCTTTTTAGACATGGCAAGTGCACGTCAACAAATTACAGAAAAAACGAAAATTGTTTCGATTGCTCATGTTTCAAATGTGTTAGGGGTCATTAATCCAATCGAAGAATTAACACAATTAGCTCATCAAAATGGCGCTGTGATGGTGGTAGACGGCGCGCAAGCAGTTCCTCATATGCCTGTGGACGTTCAAGCCATCGATGCTGATTTTTATGCATTTAGTGGTCACAAAATGTGTGGACCAACTGGAATTGGTGTCCTTTATGGCAAACGTCATTTATTGGAACAAATGGAACCTGTGGAATTTGGTGGCGAAATGATTGACTTTGTTCATCTTCAAGAAAGTACTTGGAAAGAGCTTCCATGGAAATTTGAAGCTGGCACACCTAATATTGCTGGGGCAATTGCCTTAGGTGCCGCCATTGATTATTTAACAGAAATTGGTTTAGAGGCCATTCATCAACATGAAGCAGCCCTTGTTCACTATGTTTTGCCGAAGTTGCAAGCTATCGAGGGCTTGACGATTTATGGTCCACAGGATCCAAAAGACCACACAGGTGTGATTGCTTTTAATATTGACGGTTTACATCCACATGATGTGGCTACGGCGTTAGATATGGAAGGGATCGCTGTCAGAGCGGGTCACCATTGCGCGCAACCGCTATTAAACTATTTGAGCGTGCCAGCAACTGCACGGGCAAGTTTTTATTTATACAATACCAAAGAAGACGCAGATCGCTTAGTTGAAGCGATTAAAGCGACAAAGGAGTTTTTCCAGCATGGCACTTTCTAAATTAGATAACTTATATCGCCAAGTCATTTTGGACCATTCTAGCCACCCACATCACCACGGAACGCTAGATGCGTCTAGCCAAACAATTGAACTGAATAATCCTACTTGTGGAGATGTGATTGAACTGGATGTGGCCATTGAAGACGGTGTGATTAAAGATATCGCCTTTCAAGGAAGTGGCTGTTCTATCAGTACAGCAAGTGCTAGTATGATGACTGATGCGGTCTTAGGAAAAACAATCGCCGAAGCAACGGCCTTAGCAGAGGATTTCTCTCAACTTGTTCAAGGAAATGAAGTGGCCGAAGATGAAAAATTAGGCGATGCAGCAATGTTAAGCGGCGTAGCTAAATTTCCAGCTCGGATCAAATGTGCAACCTTGGCTTGGAAAGCCTTAGAGCAGGCTGTTGCTAATAACGGCCAAGGCGAAGCCGGTCATTTACATTGTGAAAAATAAAGAAAGGGTGACGACGAATTGAGTACAGTACCTGAATTAGAAGAATATAAATTTGGCTTTCACGACGATGTGGAACCAGTCTTTAGTACCGGAGACGGCCTAACAGAAGACGTCGTTCGCGAAATTTCTCGCGTGAAAGGCGAACCAGAATGGATGCTTGACTTCCGTTTAAAATCGTTAGAACAATTCAATAAAATGCCCATGCAAGAATGGGGTCCAGACCTGTCAGATATTGACTTTAGTAAAATTAAATATTACCAAAAACCGAGTGACAAACCCGCACGCGATTGGGATGATGTACCTGATAAAATCAAAGAAACCTTTGAAAAAATTGGGATTCCCGAAGCTGAGCGTGCTTATCTAGCTGGGGCTTCTGCTCAATATGAATCAGAAGTTGTTTACCACAATATGAAAGAAGAATTTGAAAAATTAGGCATCATTTTTACAGATACTGACTCTGCGTTAAAAGAATATCCTGACTTATTCAAAGAGTATTTTTCAAAACTTGTGCCGCCAACAGATAATAAACTGGCCGCTTTAAACTCAGCTGTTTGGTCAGGCGGAACCTTTATTTATGTACCAAAAGGCGTTCGAGTTGATGTACCATTACAAACATATTTCCGAATCAACGCTGAAAATACTGGCCAATTTGAACGGACCTTGATTATTGTCGATGAAGGGGCCAGCGTTCACTATGTTGAAGGTTGTACGGCACCCACGTATTCAAGTAACAGCTTGCATGCGGCCATCGTAGAAATTTTCACTAGAAAAGATGCTTATTGTCGTTATACCACTATTCAAAACTGGTCAGATAACGTCTACAACTTAGTAACCAAACGTGCTAAAGCTTACGAAGGTGCCACTGTCGAATGGATTGATGGGAACCTAGGAGCTAAAACAACCATGAAATACCCAAGCGTTTACTTAGATGGCAAAGGTGCCCGTGGCACGATGTTATCGATTGCCTTTGCTGGCGCTAACCAAATCCAAGATACTGGGGCCAAAATGATTCACAATGCGCCGAATACCTCTAGCTCAATTGTTTCAAAATCAATTGCTAAAGACGGCGGCGAAGTTAACTACCGTGGCCAAGTGACTTTTGGCAAAGACAGCGCAGGTTCGATTTCCCACATCGAATGCGACACGATTATCATGGACGAAAAATCAAAATCAGATACAATTCCATTTAACGAAATCCATAACAGCCAAGTGTCCTTAGAACACGAAGCCAAAGTTTCAAAAATTTCTGAAGAACAATTATATTATCTAATGAGTCGCGGCTTGTCTGAAGCCGAAGCGACAGAAATGATTGTTATGGGCTTTGTTGAACCATTTACGAAAGAATTACCGATGGAATATGCGGTTGAGTTGAATCGGTTGATTAGTTATGAGATGGAAGGCAGTGTCGGCTAGTTTTTCACTCTACCAACAAATAATCAACCAAAATAACAACGGAAAGCCAAACAAGAAACATACTAATCATGCTTCTTCAAAGAAGCACAAATAAAAAAGCGATGACTCGAGAAGAAAATCTCTATGGAGTCATCGCTTTTCTTATATTTTAGTTAAAAAATCATTTCACCAAAGGTTGAAGTAACTTGTTCCAGAAACTAATGAGTGGGCCAGCACCAAATGCACAAATAATTGTACCAATCCCAATTGGACCACCAGCAATAAAGCCAATTAATAGGACAAATAAATCTTGTGCTTTTCGAACAGAAGCGTAAGGTTTGTTGATTTGTTGACAAATGGTTGGCGCAATCGCATCATAGGGGGATTCGCCTTGATCTGTAGCCATGTATAAGGAGCAGCCAAATGTAAAAATCAGGACTCCGACGAATAAAGAAAGTAGTTTGCCAATTGTTGAGCCTCCTAAACTATCGGCGTAAGGTTGAAGCCAAGTAGAAATCTGTTGAATCAAAATCCCTACTAAAAGCATATTTAAAATAGTTCCTAGACCAATGGCTTTTTTGTTTTTTAAATAGACATAGAATAAAATAAACGCATTGACAATAATTTGAAAAATGCCTAATTGCATACCAAACATTGAAGAAAGTCCGATATTCATAGCAGTGAAAGGATCAACTCCTAAACCTGCCACTCTTAAAGTGGATGCGCCAATCCCGATAATAACTAAACCAATTAAAATTAAAAGAACATTTTTGACTAGTTTCATGGTAAGCCTCCTGAATAGATTTTGTGTGTGATAGTACAAAGTCTGCAACAAAAATTCATAGAGAATTTTGTTGCAGACTACTTTTTAACCAGCTCCGTGTTGGAACGAAGGGTATAGAGACATCCCGCCATCTACAAAGAGTGTTGTTCCGGTTACGTATGAGGATTCATCAGAAGCTAACCAAGCGGCCGCAGCAGCTACTTGATTGGGTTTACCAATAATGCCCATAGGAACCATGCTCGTTGTTTGTTTTAACTGTTCGGGATCGGAAAATTTTTCAGCATTAATAGGTGTGTTAATCGCTCCAGGTGCAATACAGTTGGCACGAATACCATATTCCGCATATTCCAAAGCGATTGTTTTCGTGAACATTTCGGTTGCGCCTTTACTTGCCGCATAGTGGGCGAACGTTGGCCAAGGAATTCTTTGGTGTACGGAGGACATATTAATGATTGACCCTTTGATTTTTTGATCTCTAAATATTCGGAGTGCCTCTCTAGAACCCAAAAAGACACCGTTTAAATTGACATCAATGACACGTTGCCATTCTTTTAATGGCATATCAATTGTCGGAAAAGAAGCCTCCACACCGGCGTTATTTACCCAAATGTCAACATGACCAAACTCTTTTAAAGCGGTTTCAGCTAACGCTTTAATATCTTCTTCATTAGAGACATCAGCCTTCACGAATTTTACGCGGTCTGCGTGCTTGGCTTGGACATCTTCAAATTCTTTAGGCAGCTCACCGACATAGTCAGCAACAACATTCATGCCCTCTAAGATATAACGCAGAGTAATAAATAATCCTAAACCCGTAGCTGCACCAGTGACAACGGCCACTTTACCATGTAATTCTCCATACATTGATTCATTCCCCCTAAAATTACTATTAATACTTTCATGGTAGCACATGTCAATCAGCGTGTTGATAAAATACGACAAACTGTCGGAAAAGTTTAGGCTCTAAAGTTAGCTACTATTGTTGAAGGTCTTTAAAAAAATACTGGTCGTAGTAATCAATTCCTCTCATTTATAGAGTTTTCTAAAAAAACACAAAATATCTAGGCGAAGTGGTCAAGTCCAATGGTTATTTATGAGTGAATATGCTAAAATAAAACTTGTCTTACATAAGGAAAGATTTGTTCACTAACAGTGGCGACTGTTCTCAGTAAACAGTTGCACTGGTTTATCGGGAAGGGAACAGAGCAAGTTTTACGAGACTTTCCCATGTAATAATAAAAAGCACTGAACGTCAGTGAATGAAGGAAGAAGGACATCTATGAAAACAATTATCACATTCATTATTGTCTTCGGTATTCTTGTCCTCGTACATGAATTTGGCCACTTTTATTTTGCAAAACGAGCGGGTATTTTAGTTCGTGAGTTTGCAATCGGAATGGGACCAAAGATTTTTGCGCATCGTGGAAAAGATGGCACCACTTATACGATTCGCTTATTGCCGATTGGTGGCTATGTGCGAATGGCTGGGATGGGCGAAGACATGACAGAAATCACACCAGGTATGCCTCTATCTGTTGAGTTAAATGCCGTGGGTAATGTGGTTAAAATTAATACAAGTAAAAAAGTACAATTACCTCATAGTATTCCGATGGAAGTCGTTGATTTTGATCTTGAAAAAGAATTATTCATCAAGGGCTATGTCAATGGAAACGAGGAAGAAGAAACCGTTTATAAAGTTGACCATGATGCAACGATTATTGAAAGTGATGGAACCGAGGTGCGGATTGCGCCACTTGACGTTCAATTTCAATCAGCGAAATTATCGCAACGCATTTTGACGAACTTTGCGGGACCCATGAATAACTTTATCTTAGGGTTTATTCTGTTTACGTTAGCGGTCTTTCTACAAGGAGGCGTCACTGATTTAAACACGAACCAAATTGGACAAGTGATTCCTAATGGCCCAGCCGCAGAAGCTGGGTTGAAAGAAAACGATAAAGTCTTATCGATTAATAATCAAAAAATCAAAAAATACGAAGATTTTACAACCATTGTGCAGAAGAACCCCGAAAAGCCGTTGACGTTCGTAGTTGAGCGTAACGGCAAAGAAGAGCAACTAACAGTGACACCAGAAAAACAAAAAGTGGAAAAACAAACGATTGGTAAAGTCGGCGTTTATCCTTATATGAAAACCGATTTACCGTCAAAATTGATGGGCGGTATTCAGGATACTTTAAATAGTACGACACAGATTTTTAAAGCACTGGGCTCACTATTCACAGGCTTTAGTTTAAACAAACTAGGTGGGCCAGTCATGATGTTTAAGTTATCGGAAGAAGCATCCAATGCTGGAGTAAGTACAGTTGTATTCTTAATGGCCATGTTGTCAATGAACTTAGGGATTATTAATTTGTTGCCGATCCCAGCTTTAGATGGCGGGAAAATTGTCTTAAACATTATTGAAGGTGTACGTGGAAAACCAATTAGTCCTGAAAAAGAAGGCATCATTACGTTAATTGGCTTTGGGTTTGTCATGGTGTTAATGGTGTTAGTTACTTGGAACGATATTCAACGCTTTTTCTTTTAAGGAGAAAGCTTAAGTAAAAAAGTGTGTAAAGAAATCAAAAATAGTTGATTTTAAAATAGAGGAGAGTTTTAATGAAACAGTCAAAAATGTTAATTCCAACGTTAAGAGAAGTACCAAATGATGCAGAAGTCTTAAGTCATCAAATTCTGTTGCGCGCAGGCTATATTCGTCAAGTCGCTGCAGGGATCTATTCTTATTTACCTTTAGCCAATCGTGTTTTAGAAAAATTAAAAACGATTATGCGAGAAGAATTTGAGAAAATTGATGCAGTTGAAATGTTAATGCCTGCGTTATTGCCCGCAGAACTTTGGAAAGAATCAGGCCGTTATGAAACTTATGGACCTAACTTGTATCGCTTAAAAGATCGCAATGACCGTGACTATATCTTAGGCCCAACGCATGAAGAAACCTTCACAGAATTAATTCGTGATGAAATCAATTCTTACAAACGATTACCTTTGAATTTATACCAAATTCAAACAAAATATCGTGATGAAAAACGCCCACGTTCTGGCTTATTAAGAGGCCGTGAATTTATCATGAAAGATGGCTATTCTTTCCATGCCGATGAAGCTAGTTTAGATCAATCATACCGTGATTACGAAAAAGCTTACTCACGCATTTTTGAACGCTGTGGACTAGAATTCCGTGCCATTATTGGGGACGGTGGTGCCATGGGTGGTAAAGATTCTAAAGAATTTATGGCGATTTCTGAAATTGGGGAAGATACTATTTGCTATTCAACAGAAAGTGATTATGCTGCCAATTTAGAAATGGCAACAAGTCTTTATACGCCGAAAAAATCACATGAAACACAATTAGATTTAGAAAAAATTGCAACACCAGAAGTGGGTACAATTGCCGAAGTGGCAAACTTCTTTGAAGTTGAGCCACAACGTATTATTAAATCAGTACTATTTATTGCCGATGAAGAGCCAGTAATGGTCTTGGTTCGTGGCGATCATGATGTCAATGATGTCAAATTGAAAAACTTCTTAGGCGCTGATTTCCTAGATGAAGCAACAGAAGAAGATGCTCGCCGTGTCTTAGGAGCGGGCTTTGGTTCAATTGGTCCAGTCAATGTTTCCGAAGATGTTAAAATTTATGCAGATTTAGCCGTTCAAGATTTAGCCAACGCCATTGTTGGAGCTAACGAAGATGGCTATCATTTGACAAATGTAAATCCAGATCGTGATTTCCAACCAATTAGTTACGAAGATTTACGCTTTGTTCAAGAAGGCGATCCTTCTCCTGATGGCAATGGTGTCTTAGCCTTTACTAAAGGAATCGAAATTGGTCACATCTTTAAATTAGGAACGCGTTATAGTGATGCTATGGGCGCAACAGTTTTAGATGAAAACGGTCGTGAAAAATCAGTGATCATGGGTTGCTATGGCATCGGCGTTAGTCGTTTACTTTCAGCAATCGTTGAACAAAATGCAGACGAGCGCGGTATTAATTGGCCAACAGGAATTGCGCCATTTGATTTACACGTGGTCCAAATGAATGTGAAAGATGAGTATCAAACAAAACTATCACAAGAAGTTGAAGCAATGATGACCGAAGCGGGCTACGAAGTATTAGTTGATGACCGCAACGAGCGCGCAGGCGTAAAATTTGCTGATGCTGATTTAATTGGTTGTCCAATCCGTATCACAGTCGGTAAAAAAGCAGTCGATGGTGTGGTAGAAGTCAAAATCAAACGTACTGGTGAAATGTTGGAAGTACGCAAAGAAGAATTAGAAAGTACACTTTCTATTTTGATGAACACAACATCAGAAGTGGAATAATAATGAAAAGGGCGGACAGAATGATTAGGATAAACTGTTTCCGCCACTTATCAGCGTTTAAGCTTGAAGCAAAAATCTAAAGTGATTTTTGCTTCAAGCTCTTCTTAGCTCTTTTTAGAAAAGAAACAAGATTGTTTTTTTACAAAAAACGAGTATACTTAATAGAGAAGCGAATGCAGAGAAACCGAAAAAAGGCACTTGACAGATTTGTCTGAGGGCCTTTTTTCAATGATAGAAGGAGGTTCATTTTGTGACAGAAAAAGCACGCGATTTATTTGATAAACTGATGACGCAAATTCAGTTAGATGACACAGCGAAAGAACATCCCTTAATTCAAAATGGCCGGATTGACAAGGTCATTGTTCACCAACAAAGTCGCTTATGGGAATTTCATTTAAGTTTTGATGAATTGATGCCAGTGATGCTATATCAAACATTTATGCAACAATTGGAACTAGCTTTTCAACAAATTGCGCAGGTTTCCGTTCAAATAACCACAAATCAGACAACATTTACTGAGGAACAATTAACGGATTATTGGCAATTGGCCTTGTTAAATAGTCAATGCAATACGCCGTTAGTTCAGAAAGTCTTAAAAACACAGACACCACAATTTGAAGATCGGAAAATTATCTTACCTGTTGATAATGAAGCAGTTATTCCTTATTTGAAGCAACAATATTTACCAATTATTGAGGAACTTTATTTCTCTTACGGGTTTCCTAAATTTCATATTGAACCAAAAATGGATCAACAGCAAGCTGCAGAAGTGCTGAAAAAGTTTGAAGAGCAAAAATTAGAACAAGCCGCAGCATTTCAACAACAAGCTGCTGAATCGCTTGTTAAACATGAACAAATGAAAAAAGAAAAACAACAACAAGCGCCTGCGTTTGATGGTCCAATTCGTTTAGGGCGGAATATTCCCAATGATGAACCCATTATGCCAATGGGAAATATACTGGAAGAAGAACGTCGGATAACGATTGAAGGCTTTATTTTTGATAAAGAAGTGCGTGAATTGCGTTCTAAACGAAAAATTTTAATTTTGAAAATAACTGATTATACTTCCTCTTTCGTGGTGAAGAAATTTTCGAATGGGGAAAAAGATGAACAAGTTTTTGATGCGATTCAACCGCAAAGTTGGATTCGTGTTCGTGGTAGTGTACAAGAAGATACCTTCATGCGTGATTTAGTCATGAATGCCCAAGATTTGATGGAAGTCGCCCATGCGCCAAGAAAAGACTACGCGCCAGAAGGTGAAAAACGTGTAGAATTACACATGCATAGTAACATGAGTACAATGGATGCGACCAATAAAGTCGGTGACTTGGTGGTGCAAGCGGGGAAATGGGGTCACAAGGCCATCGCAATTACGGATCATGGCGGCGCCCAAGCGTTTCCTGATGCCCATGCTGCAGGTAAAAAAGCAGGCGTTAAAATTTTATACGGCGTGGAAGCCAATATTGTTGATGATGGTGTACCTATTGCTTACAACGAAGAACATATTGAATTAACAGATGCTACCTATGTGGTCTTTGACGTGGAAACAACGGGGCTTTCCGCTGTTTATGATACAATTATTGAATTGGCCGCAGTCAAAATGCACAAAGGAAATGTCATTGAGACTTTTGAGCAGTTTATTGATCCTGGCCATCCATTATCTCAAACGACAATTAATTTAACTGGGATTACAGATGAAATGGTGCGCGGTTCAAAATCCGAAGAAGAAGTTTTACGCATGTTTAAAGAGTTTTCAGAAGGAACTATTTTAGTGGCCCACAACGCTTCTTTTGATATGGGATTCTTAAACACAAGTTATGGCAAACATGGAATACCTGAAGCGGCTAATCCCGTCATCGATACATTAGAATTATCCAGATTCTTGTATCCACATTTCAAAAGCCATCGTCTAAATACCTTATCGAAAAAATTTGGCGTCAACTTAGAACAACATCACCGCGCCATCTATGACTCGGAATCAACAGGTCATTTGTGCTGGATTTTCTTAAAAGAAGCGAAAGAGAATCATGATATGCATTTCCATGATGATTTGAATCGTCATATTGGCGAAGGAGACTCATACAAACGAGCTCGACCTTTCCATGCAACGATTTTAGCAACAACTCAAGCAGGATTAAAAAATCTTTTTAAATTGATTTCCATGTCCAATGTAGATTATTTTTTCCGAGTACCACGGATTCCTCGTTCGCAATTATCGAAGTTAAGAGAAGGACTTTTAATCGGTTCAGCATGTTCAAACGGCGAAATTTTTGAAGCAATGATGCAAAAAGGTGTCGAAGAAGCAAAAAATCGTGCCAAATTCTACGATTATATTGAAGTTATGCCCAAACCAGTTTACGCGCCATTAATTGAACAAGAATTGGTGAAAAATGAAGCAGATTTGGAAGAAATTATTAGTAATCTGGTGAAAATCGGTGACGAACTTGGTAAGCTGGTTGTCGCCACTGGAAATGTTCATTATTTAAATGAAGAAGATGCCATCTATCGGAAAATTTTAGTCGGGTCTATGGGCGGCGCTAATCCGTTAAATCGCCATAGTTTACCAAAGGTTCATTTCAGAACCACCGATGAAATGTTAACGGAATTTCAATTTTTAGGACAAGACGTCGCTAAGCGAATTGTAGTAGAAAATCCCAACAAAGTCGCTGATTTATGTGAAGAAGTTATTCCAGTAAAAGACGATTTGTATACGCCAAAAATTCCTGGGTCTGAACAAGAGATCACTGATTTAAGCTACAATCGTGCGCGCGAATTGTATGGCGATCCTTTACCAGAAATTGTCGAAAAACGGTTAGAAAAGGAACTGAATTCGATTAACGGGAATGGTTTCTCGGTTATTTATTTAATTTCTCAAAAACTGGTGCATAAAAGTAATGAAGATGGCTATTTAGTTGGTTCACGGGGCTCTGTCGGTTCGAGTTTTGTTGCGACAATGACAGGGATTACTGAAGTAAATCCTTTAGCGCCACATTATTATTGTCCTGAGTGTCAATATTCTGAGTTCTATGAAGATGGTTCCTATGGTTCAGGGTTTGATATGCCTGAAAAAGCCTGTCCAAATTGTGGTGCTCGATTGTTTAAAGATGGTCACGACATTCCTTTTGAAACGTTCTTAGGGTTTCATGGCGACAAAGTTCCCGATATCGATTTGAACTTTTCTGGCGATTATCAAGCCGAAGCCCATAACTACACGAAAGTTCTTTTTGGTGAAGAATATGTCTACCGGGCAGGAACCATTGGTACAGTAGCCGACAAAACAGCGTATGGCTTTGTTAAAGGATATGAAAGAGATCATAATTTACATTTGCGTGGTGCTGAAATTGATCGCTTAGCCAAAGGTTCAACAGGGGTTAAACGGACGACTGGGCAGCATCCCGGCGGTATTATTGTAATTCCTGATTACATGGATGTTTATGACTTTACGCCAATCCAATACCCTGCTGATGATCAAGAGGCAGAATGGAAAACGACGCACTTTGATTTCCATTCCATTCACGATAATATTTTAAAACTTGATATTTTAGGACATGATGATCCGACCGTGATTCGGATGTTACAAGATTTATCTGGGATTGAGCCAAAAACCATCCCAACAGACGATCCAGAAGTGATGCGTATTTTTGAAGGACCTGATGTTCTAGGTGTGGATGCAGAGCAAATTTATTCTAAAACAGGAACTTTAGGAATTCCTGAATTTGGGACACGTTTCGTTCGAGGTATGTTAGAACAGACCCATCCATCAACTTTTGCAGAATTACTTCAAATTTCTGGACTGTCTCACGGAACCGATGTGTGGCTAGGAAATGCAGAAGAATTGATTCGTCGTGGCGAAGCCAATCTTGCTGAAGTAATTGGTTGTCGGGATGATATCATGGTTTATTTAATTCATGCTGGTTTGGACAGTGGGATGGCCTTTAAGATTATGGAAACGGTACGTAAAGGACAATGGAATAAGATTCCTGATGAACTACGGGATACGTATTTAAATGCGATGAAAGAAAACAACGTCCCTGACTGGTATATTGATTCTTGTTCTAAAATTAAATATATGTTCCCGAAAGCCCATGCGGCAGCATACGTATTAATGGCGTTGCGGGTCGCTTACTTTAAAGTTTATTTCCCAATCTTATATTACTGTGCGTTTTTCTCCGTTCGGGCGGATGACTTCGACTTAGTGGCAATGTCACAAGGGAAAGAAGCTGTGAAAGCACGAATGAAAGAAATTACGGACAAAGGGATGGATGCCTCCACTAAAGAGAAAAACTTATTAACGGTTTTAGAATTATGTAATGAAATGCTGGAACGGGGCTATAAATTTGGCATGATTGATTTGTACAAATCGGATGCTGAAAATTTTGTGATTGAAGGGGATACCTTGATTGCACCTTTCCGAGCAGTGCCAAGTTTAGGACTCAACGTAGCGAAAGCCATTGTTGCTGCGCGAGAAGAGCAACCGTTCTTATCGAAAGAAGATTTGGCAACACGAGGCAAAGTTTCTAAAACGTTGATTGAATACATGAATGAAAATGGTGTCTTAAAAGACTTGCCAGATGAAAACCAATTATCATTATTTGATATGTTATAAAAGAAAAATCTCTTAGAAAAAGGCCGGTGAAGCAACTTATTCACCGGCCTTTTTTAGTCATCAAATAAATTAGAAAATCATTGCTGGAAGCGTTTTAATTACTTATTAAAAAGCCATCTTTATTTAATTATGTTGAGCTTGTGCATAAAAAGTAAAATGCTTATGATAAATGAAGAGCTTTATTTTTTTAATAAGAAAGGAATTGGTTATATGGACAAAAAGCAATTACGATGGTTCACCGTCGGGTTAATTGCCTTTAACATGGTCTGGGGTCTTGGAAATGTTGTGAATAATTATGCACAACAAGGGATTTCAGTGGTCACTTCATGGCTTTTGATTTTAGTTTTATATTTTATTCCCTATGCGTTAATCGTAGGACAGTTAGGTTCAACATTTAAAGACAGTAATGGTGGGGTTAGTTCGTGGGTGCAAAATACCAGTACCAAACGTCTAGCCTATTATGCAGCATGGACTTATTGGGTAGTGCACATTCCTTACTTGGCACAAAAACCACAAGCAATTTTAATTGCCTTAGGTTGGGCAGTTCAAGGGAATGGAAACCTAGTCAATACGATGCCAATCGTAACGGTATCATTTATTTCATTAATAATTTTCTTGGTTTTCTTGTTATTATCAACAAAAGGGTTAACCACCTTAAAAGTTATTGGTGGTTTAGCTGGAACCGCCATGTTTGTGATGTCTATTTTATTCATTTTATTAGCGGTAGGCGCACCATTTATTAATTCAACGGTTGAATTTGCGACGCCAAACATGTCACAAGTCAGCACTTACATTCCTAAATTTGACTTTAGTTATTTTACAACCGTATCAATGTTAGTTTTTGCGGTAGGTGGCGCTGAAAAAATTTCTCCTTACGTAAATGCAACTAAAAATCCAGCCAAAGAGTTCCCTAAAGGAATGATTTTCCTAGCAGCAATGGTTGGTTTATCGGCTGTTTTAGGTTCATTTGCAATGGGCATGTTATTCTCAAGTGACAATATTCCTAAAGATTTAATGGCAAATGGTGCCTACAGTGCCTTCCAAAAATTAGGCGCATATTATGGTGTCGGTAATCTCTTAATGATTGTTTATGCTTTGACGAATACAGTGGGTCAAGTGGCTGCGTTAGCCTTTTCAATTGATGCTCCACTGAAAATTCTTTTAGCTGAAGCAGATCCAGAATTTGTTCCAAGTTGGTTACGTAAACGTACGAAAAAAGGTACGTTAATTAATGGTTACTTATTAACAGGTATTTTAGTAAGTATTATTATTGCTTTACCGATGTTTGGGTTGAAGGACATGAACGAAGTGGTTAAATGGCTAACTAACTTAAATTCTGTAGTTATGCCAATGCGTTACTTGTGGGTCTTCTTTGCCTATATGCTTCTAAACAAAGCATACAAACAATTTAATTCAGAATATAAATTTGTTAAAAATCCTAAAATTGGTTTTGTGTTTGGTCTTTGGTGTTTCCTATTTACAGCCTTTGCTTGTATCCTAGGAATGGTGCCTAAATTTGAGTATGCCTCAGACCCTCAAGGCTGGTTGTTCCAATTAGCTTCTAACATTGTGACACCAATCGTCTTAATTCTATTAGGAATGATTTTACCAGCAATTGCACGTCGCGAGAAAAAAGACACGATTTTGCCAATTGATTCAGCAGAATAATTGGTTGCATGTTTCAAGGATAAAATAGTCAGTTTAAGTATTTTACGTGAGATAAATGGTCAATAGGACTGTTTGTCTCACGTTTTTTTTCTGTCGATTTTTCTCTAAAATTTCTATTGTCTCTTAAAAATATGAGAAAATCAGAAGAATTTCTCCTGTATACTAAAGGTATCTATCATTAAAAAATGGTTATTAACGGAGAAAAAGGAAGTGAACCTCATGACTAAAACACTTGAAACACAACCAGAAGAGAAAACGGTCTTTCTTTGTAAAGAAACGAATCCAGATTTTTTAGGACGAGAAATTTATGCGGATAATGTTGAAACACCGTATAATTTTTACTTAATTCGCAAGCTTTATTTAGCGAAAGAGTACCAAAATTTAGCAGAAGGGGAACAATTTTTTGAGGCTTTATGTGAAAGTTGGGATGAATCAGAACAGTTTGAAGAGTTAATTGTTAAAAAGATTTATGTCTATGTTGAAACGGAGCTAATGTACTACACTGTTTATTTTGGAAGCTTTGAGCCGACCACTCGTGACTTACGATTCGCACTGAAACAATGGATGTATGAAATACCGACAACTAAAAATAAAAAAACAGTCCGTATGAATGAAACCAATGTGCAAGTAGTGCCGCAAGAAAATCAATTAACGGAATTAGCTGGTGAAATTGCTGTCTTACGTGAAATGTTGACACTTTTAAAAGAAAATTTAGCCTCCTTAAATGAATCCGTTAATCAAACGAGAAATCCCGTCATTTCTAGACAAATAAAAACGATCCATTTGAAAAGAGCTTCTCCTGTGATAGCCGCAGAACAGGCATCGCTGAAAGTATCAGAGGATGCTAATCTGGAACAACCAGACGTCAATCTCTCGCCTGATAATCGGGAAAATCAAGAAGGTGAAACAACTGTAGCAACAAGTGAAGCAGTGCTTCCCGTTAACAAACTAGTGCTTGAAGAACCAGCGAAAGAACCAGTGTTATCTGAACCAGCGCCAATTAAAGAAGCGCTGCCAGAAAAAAAACAAGAAAACCAGCAGAGTACCGCGGCAAAACCTTTATTTACTTTTCCACAAGAAACAGAAAAAAGCTCGCTAAATTCAGTGAATGAGTCTGCCGAAAAAGAAGAGGAGCAGAAGCCAGAAAAAGAAGCTGTCTCTATGGAAAGTGAGAAAGAAAATTCATCAAGTCGGACAATTCCTGCAGACTTTCAACGACAATTGGACGAATTAGAAGAGGAAATTTATCGTCGCTTTATGAGTCGCCAGTTAGAGGATACTGATGGAAATCAAGCAGTACCGAAAATAACGATTGAAAAAAGACAGTTAGAAGCACAAATGTTTGAAGCAAAAGCATTCTCACAATCATTTAAACAAGTTCAAAAGAAAAAGGCAGGAGACGTGCGAATTTGCAATCAGTTAAGTTGTATGAAACTAGAAAAAGGATTAGATAAATTTTTAGACGAAGTTACAGAATATGTTGAAAAGCGGACACTATTTAATAAAAAGGTTCGTTGTCCGCTCCCAGTAATCAGAGAATTGGAAGGCTATGGGCAATTAAATCAGTATATGCAGAAAATCCTTGACTGTTATTAATCGTTTATTTAGGAGAAGGTAAGACAAAACCATTCAGTTTATCAGCTTTTAAGCCTGAAACAAAAATCACTTTGAATTTTTGTTTCAGGCTCT